>JAFRKG010000029.1 GCA_017431845.1 Methanosphaera sp.
AATCCAAACGAAGTAACAATTAACGAAACAATACCAATTACCATTATCATAAAAGATGATGAAGGAAACCTACTAAAAGGACAAAATATAACAATAAACAATGAAAACATAGAAATACCTCAAGGTGTAATAATATACCAATACACGCCAACAACAGTAGGAGAAGAGACAATTAATGTAATTCTACAAGAAACTGAACTAACAAATAAAACAACAAAAACAATAAAACTAACAGTAACCGTAAACAAAGACGAAGTAATAGAACAATTAACCAACAAGAAAACACCATAAAAGAAGAACAGAAAAAAGTAAATACACTAAACAACACAGTAGAAACACAAAAACAAAACATAGAAAAACTAGAAGAAAAAGTAGAAAAACTAACAGAAAAAACCAAAACCAAACTTACCATATCTAAAGCAACAGCAACAGTTGGTAAAAAAGTAACAATCAAAGTAACAGTTAAAGATGCAAACGGTAACGCAGTTACTGGCGGTAAAGTATCACTAAAAGTAAACGGCAAAGTACTAAAAGACTCCAACAACAACATAATCTATGCAGACGTAAGCAAAGGTGTTGCAAGTATCAAATACCTTGTACCAGGTTCATGGATTAAACAAAACCCTAAAATCCAAGCAATATACACAGGAAACGACAAATACGCCGATTCAACAGTCACAAAAACCAAACTAGTAAAAGTAAACAAAGGATCAACTACAATCACACTAACACCTAACATTAAATCAACCAAAGCAGGAAGCAAAGTAATAATCACAGTAAAACACATAGACACCAACACCAAAAAAGGATTAACATCCAAAGTAGCAGTAAAAGTAAACGGTAAAACATACAAAGTAAAAGTCAAAAATGGTGAAGGAGTACTAACATACACAGTACCAGCAGGCATGAACGCTAAAACAGTAAAAGTAACAGCATCACACTCATCCAAATACTACAACAAAGCAACAAGTAAAACAAGCTTCAAAGTAACCAAAACCACACCAACCATAAAAACAACAAAAACAACCTATAAATCCAAGAAAACAACCATTAAAGGTAAAATCCTAGACGCCAACAATAAAATGTTAACTAAAAATGTTAAAGTTACTGTTAAAGTTGATGGAAAAGTAGTGCTTAAAAACAAAGTAGTGAAAAAAGGTAAAATCAACTTATCATTCAAAAAATCCTTGAAAAAAGGTTACCATGAATTAGTTATTACCAGTAAAGCTACTAAAGCATTCAATAAAGCATCATTTACGGGTGTTCTTAAAGTATAATTAACCCCCAAACTTATTTTTCTTTTTTTTATTTTAAGAATTTTGGCACAGCATCATCAAATGGATCAAATGTTTCTATGTTTTTTATTGCTGTACATTTCATACTAACCTTATAATGTAATGTACTGGGTAGTCTTAGTATTCTTTTTAGGTCTATGCTTACTTTGGTGTCGCATAGTTCTTTGTGTATTCCTGCTATGCTCTTGGTTATTTTATCATATCTTGTGGGTTTTATTTCTCCTCTTACCAGTCCCCATTGATTCTTGTTTACCAGTTCTTTTCTTTTTATTATGTCATTTTTCAAATTCTTACTAAAACCAGGATATTTCCGATTTTTATCTAAGTGGTTTACTGTGTATTTGAACCAGTTTGTGTATATTTTTGAGTATCCGAATGGTATTATGAAGTGTTGTAGTTCTCCTGTTAGTTCTGGTACTTCTGCTCCCAGTACGTAGTTTACTAGTTCTGTTCTGAAGTTACTGTTAGTGTGTAGTAGTTCAGAATCTTGTATTCTTAGGTGGTATCCTCGTCCTGAGTATACATAATGTATTCTAGTGTATCCTAGTTCTTGTATGTTGTCACTTATTAGTAGTATTATCTCTTTTGCTTGTTCCAGACATTCTGGACATACTTCTCCCTGTTTACAGGTGCATGTTCTGATTGGTATGTCTTTTGCATCTACATCAAATACCATTTCTGCTCCATCCCACCCTTCACGTTTGGTGGGGTCATCATATAATGCTACAGATGAGTATGCTGCATAAGGTGCTTTGGCTTTTATTGTTCTTTCCAGATATTTTAGTTCTCGGAATTGGTTGAATCTGTCTCTTGGTCCTTTTCCTATTCTGTCAAATGCAAACTCTCTACGATGAATATTCTTGGTTATGAATTTTGGTATTTCTCGTGTCTTGTATTCTTCCTGGTAGAATTGTCGTATTTCTTCACGTGTTGCCATTCGTAGTAGTTGTTCTTCTGTCATTTTTTCCACCACTTTTTGCTAATAACTTTCTTTTACGGTTATAATATGATAGTGGATTTCCTATTTTTTTACAGTCTTGGCATGGTGTGCATAGTCCTGGTTGTTGTTCTTTTATGTTTTTACAGTTTATTGGTGTGTACCATGGTGTTTTTCCACTATTTTCATATTTTATTTCTCCTTCTCCAAAACCTAGTTTACTGTTGATGTTCTGTTTTTCCTGTGGCTGATCCTGGAATAATGGTGGTTTGCATTTGTTTGCTGCTTCATAGATTAGTGGTATTATTTCGTCCCTTGT
>JAFRKG010000030.1 GCA_017431845.1 Methanosphaera sp.
AAAGTTTAATAATAAAATTATAAATAAAAATAGAAAAAAATATCAAATAATATAGAAATTTAAATGATTTGAAGTATGAAAAAAATTACTTGAAATTAACTTTGTTGCACAGCCTCTGTAATGGTGAAAAAAAGAAATTGTTTAACTAAAAATGTGGGGGGGAGAGGGTGAGGATTAATTTTCCAGCATATATCTAGAAAATTTTTTCGTATTATCTTAATTTTGGATATTTCTTTATTCTGTATAATGCTGTTGGACATGCTAATATGAAACATGATACTGATGAGATTAGTAATACAAGTCCTAATCCAAAGTCAACAAATATTCCACCTATAAATATTCCGCATGCTCTGTTCATATTGTTAACAAATAGATATGCACCATTTGCAAATTCTGGAGCTTCCTTAATTGATGAACTAAGCCAGTATTGAGAAATTGTATGTAATGACCCGTCTAAAAGTCCGTAAAGAATCATTATTACAAATACGTATCCTGGCACTTCTACTCCAATTCCGAACAATATTATGATGATTGCAAAAACAATTGGATAAATTGCAATTGGAAGATTGTTCTTTTTATTAATGAAATATCCAAAGAGACTTGTTCCAACAATAGCTGCTATACCATTAGCGAATAAGAATATGGATATAGATTCTGGTGGAACTCTAGTTAATACTGCTAATACAACGGTAAAGTAATTATAAACCATACTTGTTCCTATTCCAATAAACATTGCATAGAGAAAAGATACGAGAAAACGTTTTTCTTTTGCATAATGGAAGTTTTGAATAGCATTTTTTGGTTGGCCTTCCATTTCAGGGAATAAAAAGTAAATTCCTATCAATGCAATGACATTTATTAAAAAAATCCATACATTTACAAAGGGATATCCTAATGTCACACCAACTTGTGTAGTTATTGATAATCCAAGTATACTTCCTGAAGATACACCTAAAACAACTTTATTCACATTTTTTGGATCTAATTCGCCCATTATAGTTAAGGCTATACTGATTGCTGATGAATAGAAGAATGCTGGTACTAACCTAACGAATAATGCAAGATAAAAGTTATGGATGAAAATCTGTAGAAAACTACTTATTATGAAAATCGATATACTAGTTATGAAAAATCTCTTTCGTTCATATTTGGAAAAATAAGCTGGTAAAACTAAACCGGTGACACTTAATATTAATGCAAATAAAGCACCGAATAGACCAGCCAATGTAATTGGAACATTAAAGTATCCGGCAATTAATGGAGTTACACCAGATATACTTAGAAATGTTGACAATGCAAAACCCATTAAAAATAGGCTGAACGTAATCTTTTTAGTCATGTTTACCTTCCTTTTAATATATATTATAATAAATCCTATAAGGAATGTACTATATTCTATAGTCTATTATTAATAAACTTTAATCTAGGATATTTATGAAAATTTAGTATGAAAAATTATTATATCTTCCAATTATTACATTTTTTTTAGTATTGGAGGGCGTACAACAATTATGTGAAATAATGTCTTGTTGACTTCTCAGATTTTAGTGAAACTGTTAGATGGCTAACAGTTCTCTCTTAGTATTATAATATTATTTATATTAGTATTTTGTTTTGTTTTTTTATTTGTTGTTGTTCTATATTATGTATTTTTATTATGTTTTGTGCTGTTGCCATTAGTAATTGTTGTGTTAAAGCTTTTTCTTGTCCTATTACATTGTATTGTCTGTAGTTTAGGTTGTGTTTGTTGTGTGCGAATTTTGATTCAGAATTTGGCATACGATTTTTATATTCTTCTTTGGCTTTGTCTGTTTCCATACGATAACGTAGTTTTTCAGTTGGTTCACTAACATAAT
>JAFRKG010000031.1 GCA_017431845.1 Methanosphaera sp.
AATAGCTTGACGAAGATCTAATTTCTGTTTAGAAAGAGTAATATCTATATCAGTAAGCATTTCTTTAAGTTCAAGAGCTCTTTCATAGTTAAGATTATCACTAGCTTTCTGCATTTCTTCTTTAATCTTTTTTGTAATAATGGAACTATCTCCTTTTAAGAAGCTAATTATCTCTTTTTTCATAGTATTTATGATTTCTTCATCAACATCATATGCACAATATCCTAGACATTCACCAATATGGTAATATAGACATACTTCTTTAGGTAGACGATCACACTTTCTAAGAGGATATATTCTATTAATAATATTTACAGTTTTACGAGCTGCTTTAACATTAGGAAAAGGTCCATATAAATAGTTTTTATTTCTTTTTCTCTTAACATTACGTACTACTCTAACCCTTGGATACTTTTCATTAGTAAGTTCGATATAGGGATAAGTTTTATCATCTTTAAGTAAGATATTATATTTGGGATTATATTTTTTTATTAAAGTTATTTCTAGAATTAATGATTCTAATTCTGATGATGTAACTATGTATTCAAAATCATCTATTTCTTCAACTAATCTTAGTGTTTTACCTGTTTGACTCTTAGTAAAGTAACTTCTAAGACGTTTTTGCAAGTTTTTGGCTTTACCAACATAAATAATTACACCATCTTTATTCTTCATCTGATAACTACCAGGTGCAGTTGGTGTATTACTAAGTTTTTGTTTAAAGTCTTTCATAGACATCACCAACTTTATTTTAACATAAAAAGAATAGATATTAAATCTATTCCTTCACTTTTCTTTCTTCTTTCTTTAAACGTATTACTAGTAATGTTCCTCCTACACCAATACCTATAATTATTACATATGGAAGTATTGTAAAGATTAATCCTGTTACTGGTGACATTTCTTTTTCGTTGTAGAAATCAACAGTATTAGAGGTACTATTAACACCTCTAGCATATACATAGTATTCGCTAACAGTATCATTGTTTCCGAATTTAAATGATGGGGCATAATCTCCATAGTTTTCCTCTATCGTATAGTAACTTCCATAGCAAGTTCCGCCATCAATGCTAGCCAATCTTTTAATGTCCGGTGTCTTCGAATAGTCATATGCTGATTGAGTCACGCCACCAGAACTTCCGTGATAAGGGTTAGTGTTATAAGTCCCTTGACAACGGCCTATTGGTATGGCATCAAATGTGTTTCCTCCACTTGTTACTTGTCCAATGATGGCGGTTTGTCCATGTTTTAGATATATTGTAGTCGGAGTTCCATTTGTTATTGTCGTTGGATTAGTTATGGTGTTTCCATTATATGTTACTGTTGCGTCTATTCCTGTAATTGGATATGTCCATCCGCTAGTATCTAGCGGGTATGTATAAGTACCAGTAGTAGGATCATTATTTATGTTGATTGTAAATGGGAAATATTTAGTAGTATCTGCCCCTATACCTTTGACAGTCTTTGATAATTCTATATGTCCAAAGCTTTCTGAAACAGTTTCAAAATAAGTATCAGCATATAAAACTCCACTGTCTGGCGATACTTTTTCTATTTCAACTTCTTCTGTTTGCTCATTGTATGTTCCTTTTTCTAATATCATTGTAGCAGTAAAGTTGCCTGTTGGTACATTGTTGGCATTTACTATATTTCTTACTGATATTGTTACTCTATATGCAGGACAATCATTTGTAAGATCAATATAATCATACAAGTAATTACCATTCAAATCACGCAAATCATTTTCACCAAAATAGTATTCATAATCCCCTGGTTTTGTAAATGTTAAGCTTGATAAATTCATTGTTGTAGACTTTGTTATTTGATAGTTTGTTGGGGTATCACTCGCTGTATAGCTTATTGTTGCCGTTGTTGGTGCGGGAGTAGAATCTTCATCTACAATAAAGTATTCTCTACTGGCAACAATTGGATTAGCTATGTTTCTTATTGTCTCCCTTATTGTTACACTACTTGGTCCATCCCATGTTACCGTCCCCGTCACTGTTCCTGGTCCTACAGCCTTTACTTTTCTTGTACTTATAGTTAGTACTAATACTAACATTAGTATTAATAATCCTATGTTCTTTACATTGAGTGTTTTTTTCATATACTTCCCTACCTTATGTATTAATTGTACTATTTTCTTGAGTTTGTGTCAATAAAAAGCAATGGTTAATTATATTTTTCCATTGCTTTCATCATTTGATTAATTTGTTTTTGATTTGGTTTTCTTCCCATCTGCATCATTAATGTTTTAATCATATC
>JAFRKG010000032.1 GCA_017431845.1 Methanosphaera sp.
ACTAGCTGCAGGATCACTCATAACAGCAGTGAACGCAGCCGGTAATGTGAACCTCAACGGTGAAAACCTAAAAGGACTAGACGGATTCAACCCATATGAAAGGGATATAGACACAACACACATTGACGAAGACGGCCTAGACGTAGAAGACATCGACGGAACAAGAGTAGACAACAAAGTAACACGCGAATACATAAACAGCAACGGTGACAAACTAGAACTAACAGTAGGAGTACTAAAACAACGGCAAACCGGTACAAGCACTAAACGCATACGGCTACTCCAAAAAAGTAATCAATGGCAAAGATGGTTACTTCAAAACAGAAATGGATGACGGAAGACAACAATACAAATTCCAGTACATTAAAGATGGTAAATTAGTTAAAATTGAAGCACCAAGTGAAGACAGTATTGGTAAAGTAATGACGTAATGGGATATTTTCTCTCTTTTCCTCCTAGTTATTAAAGTATGTGGTGTTATGATGTTAATATGTGTGTTATCAGTTTATTATAATTTATTTTAGATTTTATTCATATTCTTTTTTTGATAAATTTTTTGTTTAAGATGTTATTTATAAGTAAACTGTTTTTTTTATTACAATTTTTCACCGTATTTTTTAGTTTTTTTTGTTGTGCATTTAGTATTATATATTTTTATTTTTTAGTCTGTTTTTTATTTTATTATAAAAAAATACAAACAGCCTATATGTTAATCTGTTTGTTTTGAGACTTTCTATATTACTTATAATCCTGGTGTTGTAGTGGGTTGAATTTGTATAAGGGGGTAACGCGGTAAATGTTAAATCTTTTTCTACTATTCCTAAATTAAGGAGTCAGATAAAAATTATTTTATTAAATTATTTTTTTTATGACATTCTCATTGGTTAATTATATAGTTAAGATTAAATAATATACTTTCTCTTAAAATACATATTTTTAAATATTTTCAGTAATATATTTATCAAATAGTTATTAATACTTTTCAAATGAAATTTAAATTATTTCTTTTTTAGATAATTGACAGTATTTAATATATGAGTTTAAGTTAAAAGGAAGGGATGATAATTATGGTAGATAAAGTTATTTTAGTAGTTAGTTTTGGAACATCATATAACAATAATCGTGATCTTAGTATTGGGGCAATAGAGAAGGATATTGATGATTATTTCAAAGATTTTGAGATTAGACGAGCATTCACGAGTCAAATGATAATTAACAAATTGAAGAAACGTGACGATCTTGAAATTGATAATGTTCGTGAGGCATTGGAAAGGGCTGTGGATGATGGGGTTAAAACTCTTATTGTTCAACCTACTCATATGATGGATGGAACAGAGTATCATTATAAAATTAAGGATTATTTGGATGATTTTGTGGATAAATTTGACACACTGGTACTGGGTGAGCCTTTAATTAAATATGATGAGGATTATGAGGATTTAATCGATTGTATCACTGCAACAAGTTATGATGATGATACTGCTGTTGTTTTCATGGGTCATGGAACACCTGCTGATTCTAACAAGATTTATACTACATTACAGGATAAACTTGTTTCCAAGAATTATGGGAATTATTATATTGGAACTGTTGAGGCAGAACCATCATTTGATGATGTTTTAGCAATGATTAAGAAGGGTGAATATAAGAGGATTGTTTTAAAACCGTTAATGGTAGTGGCAGGCGATCATGCTCAAAATGATATGGCTGGTGATGAGGAGGATTCTTGGAAGTCCATGTTTGAATTAGAGGGGTATGAAGTTGAATGCTTTATTGAGGGTTTAGCTCAATCAAAAGCAGTTAGGGATATGTATATTAAGCACCTTGAACAATTAATTGAAAATATATGATCACATATATTTTTTCCCTTATTTTCTTTCTTGTATTATATATGCTTCTTTTTTTATTCAAATTTCTCTCTTTAATAATATTTTTGTTTTAATGTTGTACTCTTGTCTTGTTGGTAGTTATTTTATATGGCTAGTATTTTCAATATGATTTCCATATAGAAGTCAGTCATCTAGTTTTATTCATCTTATCGTATATTTTATAATTTTTTGTATAATAATTTTTTTTTAGTCTTTTCTTATGTATAATTGTTTTATCAAATTTTTTATAATATTATTATCAAATATAATTATAGAAAGGGGGGAGGGGTGTTCTGTAACAGTTACTGTAAAATGAATACTCCTTTTAGATAATAATTAAGGCTCTGTTGCAAACCTATATTATTCTTGTAAAATTTGATAAAATTTACCAAACATAATCTGAGTATATAGGTTAATTAGTTAAAATATTGGTTAAAAAACTAGTTAAAAAATTGTTCTTAATTTATACCCAATACGGGTATGTTTAAGTTTATTAATGATAAAAAGAATAGATAATAGTATGTATAGCGAAATTATCCATTCTATATTTAATGATAGATCATCCGACAATATAAATTTAATGTTTTTTGGTATTGAACCAGAAAAAGAACAATCTGTAATTGAATATCTTAAAAAAGGTTATCATAACCTTTCAGATAATCATCAAACTAATTTTTTATCCGTAGTTTATAACATATCAAAATATGTAATTCCTAAATACTCAAATAAGTATTCTAAACACAAATATACACTTCCACAATTAATGGGAATATTTTCACATAAAATCCGTTTAAAACTAACTTATAAAGAAACAATAGATGATTTTAAATCTTCAAGTGAAAAACGAAAAGCGTTAAACTTAAAAGATACTCCCGATGCTTCAACACTTCAAAGATTCTTTAAAAAATCAAAAACAGAATGGTTTAATAAAATAAGTGATATAATCCTAAGTTTTTATGATTTAAAACCAAAAATAATAGCTTTAGATGGAACAGGATACACACACGAACAAGGAGACATATATTACAGAAAAAGAGCTAATAAAAAAAGAATAGGATACACCAAAAACCATATTTCAATAGAAACAGACAATCAACTAATACTATACGGACAATCATTAAAAGGACCAAAACATGATTCACCACAAGCAATTCCTAATTTAAAAATGATACAAAAATACAAACCAGAATTTATAGTGGCTGATAAAGGATATGATGCAGAAAAAATTAGAAAATTCATAATGGAAGATATGAATTCATTAGCAATTATACCTGTTAAAAAGAATCCTCAAACAGGAAAATATCGCTTAAGCAACTACTCAATATTCAGACCTAAGATTTACGGCATGAGAAATCTAGTAGAAACAGTAAATAGTGTGCAAAAAAGAATTTTTAGTGGAAAAAACACCAGTAGAAGTACAGCACTAAGAAACAAAGAAACAAAAATCAAAAACATGCTCTATAACATATACCGAACACTAATAATAATTGAAAAATCAAATAAAAACAACAAAACAAAACCAAAAAATAAAACAGACAACACCAAACAAACAAAAATAGAAATAAACAATGAAACAAACCTCATATTAAATATAACAAACAATAAACAACAAAATACAATCATATGATTAATTAATCAATTGTAATACATTTTAATAAAATAAGTAGGATTGCAATAGAGCCTGAATTTTATCTTTATATTGGGACGGTTTAATTTTATTTATACTTATTTTATTTTCTCCTATAACTTTAAAAGTTTTGGAAACGCTTGAATTACTACATATACCAATACCATTATATGTCACTGAAATATTGTTTAATCCTAATTTTGATGCTTTGAATGTATAATAATAAGTATCATTTTCTCCAACCTTTGTTGTTAGAGTATTATTATTTATTTTAATATTTAAAACTGCACCATAAGTATTAAAACCATCTCTATATTTAAACTTTCCTTTTATTGTTACATTTTTATTTTGTGTAACTTTAGAAGGTACATCTAAAGTTATATTAGAAGAAATTGGAATTTCAATATTGCATTTAAGATTTTTCATCTTACCATTAATTGTACTGTTTAATATAGTATAAACTGGGCCATCACTAATAGGTTTATCAGTACAGTTTTTAAATTCAGTATTTGTTATTCTAATCGAACTATGATAATTTACTGGCTCATCTAATAAATCTTCTATACCCAATGAATATTTTGCCATTGAATCATAATAAAAAATAGCACTCCTATTATAATCGTAAAATCTAGAATTGTTTATCTTTAATAATCCATCTTCACAATAAAAAGCATAACCTGTTGTTCTAAAAGTAGAATTATCGATAAGTATAATATTATCTCCAATATTATTTATACCCGATCCAGATCCATTTTCATTTATAAATTCACAATTATTGATTATTATACTTGTTGTAGTGTCAATAAAATAGCCATAATATTTATCATTATAATTAAATTTACAATAATTAAGAGTTAGATTTCCACAGTTTGTAATAGATTCACCGTATCCAGAACGATTATCTTCAAAAATGGAGTTAATACATGTTAAATTACCCTTATTAAATATAGAACCTCCTCCATGTCCTGATTCGTTTTTAAACAATGAATTTTCTATAGTTAAGTTACCTTCATTACAAATAGATCCAGCATAATCTCCTTGGTTACTATTAAATGTTAAGTTATTAATAATTAAATATCCCTTATTGTTTATTGTAGATACGCCACCCGTACAATTCTTAAAATTAATATTATTCAGATAAACAGAACTGTTCTTATTAATTTTTAAAAAACCATACTTTTCTTGTCCATTAATTGTTTTTTTGTTACCATTAATAGTTAAATTAGATAAATTTTCATTTAATATAATTTCATCTTCTAAAATAATATCAGAATTAAGATTAACCGTTATTTTATCACCAGTACTATTTGTTAATAAATTATGTAAAGAAGCATAATCATTAACCGTATAATTGTTAGATTTTGTTTTGATTAATCTATCATTTTTCTTATTAATTTTCTTTTTATCCTGTTCTTGTGTTACATCACTTTGTATTTCTTTTGAAAAATATTTCTCATTGTTAACTGCTACCTGTTTTGTTGTTTCCATATTATCCGTATCATCGGATACTTCTGTTGCATTTACAACACTAATTAGTGCAATCAGAATTATGAGAAATAAAAACAATGTTTTAAAGCTTTTATTATTCATTTTAACCAACTATTTTAACCTTCATTAAAGAAGATTATTTTAGGTGATTATTATGTTAAAAATAGTTATTATATTTTATTATAAGAAGGTTAAGTGGATAAGAATTATGTTTTTTTTTCTTATCCTATGTTTGTGCTTTGAATTGTGTTTTTATTGTTTTGGTGTTGTAGTTTTTGTTTCCCGTGAATGTTACTGTTATCTTGTTTGTTCCTTTTTGTGTTACTTTGTATCTGTAGGTGTATATTCCTTTGGTGTTTGTTTTTACTGTTACGGTTTTATTGTTTGTTTTTATTTTTATTTTCGTGTTTCTTAGTGTTTTTCCGTTAATGCTTTTTAGTGTTCCCTTGATTGTTATTGTTTTGTTTATTATTGTGTTTTTTATCTTGTTTATTGTTATTTTTGTGTTTTGTTTGCTTGTCTTGTATGTAGTTTTTATGGTTCTTGTCTGGTATTTCTTGTTGCCTGGATATGTTATTGTGATGTTGTTGTTTCCTACTGTATTGGTGGTGGTTGTGTACTTGTATATTCCTTTAGTGTTTGTTTTTACTGTTATTGTTTTCTTGTTGTGTTTGATTTTTATGTTGGTGTTTTTTAGTATCTTGTTGTTTGCATCTTTTAGTGTTCCTGTGATTGTTATTTTGTTGCCGTATTTTGTTGTTTTTATTTTGTTTACTGTTAGTTTGGTTGTTATTTTGTTTATGATTAGTCCGTTCTTGTATGTTTTGGTTAGTGTTGTGAATTTGTTGTTTCCTTTGTATGTGAATGTTATGTTTTGTTTTCCGCTTAGTTGTTCTGGTGCTGTGAATTTTATGGTTATTGTTCCATTTTTTACTGTTCCTGTGATTGTTTTTCCGTTTTTGTCTTTTAATGTTTTACCGTTTAATTTTATGGTTATGCTTCCGTTTTGTGCATTGTACTTGTTTTTTCCTGTTTTTCCGTTACTTATTTTTAGTATGAGTTTTGCTGTTTTTCCTATTGTTACTTTTGTTGTTGTGTACTTGAATACTGGTGTTATTCCGTTTATTTTGATTTTTGTTGTGTTTGTTGCCGGGGTTTGTGTGTTATTTCCGTTGTATACTATTTTCAGGTTGTATGTTCCCTTGTTATAGGTGGTTGGTATTGTGTAGTTATGGTTTATGTTTCCATTTTGTATTGTTGTGGTTGCTATTTTCTTGTTTCCTATGTAGATTATTGCTTTACCTGACTTTACTTTTGTTGTTCCTGTTTTTATTGTTGCTTTTATATGTGCTTTTGTTCCTATTTTTGTTGTGTGTGTTTTTAGTGTTATTGTTGTCTTTGTTTGTATTCCTAGTATGTTTGTTGCTTCTGCTTTCTGGTAATCGTTTGTTCCATGGTATGTTACTTTTATTGTGTGTACTCCACTTTTTGCTTTACTGCTTATCTGGTAGTTGGTGCTTGCTTTTCCTAGTGTTACGTTTACTGTTTTTAGTTTTTTGTTGTCAAGGTAGAATGTTGCTTCGCCTGTGCTTATTTTTCCTCCTGTGCTTGTTGTTATGTTGGCTGTTAGTTGTGCTTTGTATCCTATCTGTTGTAGTGTTCGTGCTACTTTGATGTTTATTTTTTCTGCTTGTTTTGTGAATGTTGCTCTTGTTGTTGTTGTCTGGTTTTGGAAGTTGTTTCCTGTTACTGTTATTGTTAGTTGGTATGTTGTTGGCCTGTACAGGTTTGGTATTGTGTATTTTAGTGTGCTTTTTCCGTTGTTTACATTGCTTGTTCCTATATTATTGGTTCCTAGTTTGTATGTGACTGTCAGGTTTTCCTGTTTGTTTGTATTTGTTTGTATGTTTGCTGTTATTGTGATTGTGTCTCCTATCCTGGCTGTTATTGGAGTGGTTGTTATGTTTGTGAAGTATTGGAAGTTGTTTGTTATGTTGTTTATTCCTTTGTTGTTTACTGTTTTGTCTCCTGTGCCTGTCTTGGATACTAGTGAGTTTGTTTTTATTTGGTTGTTTCTTGTTTGTTGTTCTAGTTTTATTGTGTTTTGTGTGTTAGTGTGTATTGTGTTGTATGTGATTATGTTGTTTGTGCTTTCTTGTGTCAGCATTATTCCTTCTTTTCCTGATTCTATTGACTCGGAGTGTGTTGCCTGGCTGGTTGGTCCCATGTTTTCTTCTTTTAGTATTATTGTGTTGTTTTGTATTTCATTGTTGATTGCTCTTGTTCCTGCTATACCATATGGGTATGTTCCATTTGCCTGTATGTTGTTGGATATTATTTTGTTGTTTCCTGAATCGAACAGTTCTATACTGTATATTGAGGATGCTGTTAGGTAAATGTTGTTTCCTGTGATTGTTGATGTTGTACTGTTTTCTAGTGTGATTCCATGTGCATAGTCTCCCCTGTTTGTTCCTTGCTTGTACACGTCTACTCGTATGTTATTGTTTTTTATTATGGTCTGTGCACTGTTTCTTCCTGCTATGAATCCTGTTGCAAAGTA
>JAFRKG010000033.1 GCA_017431845.1 Methanosphaera sp.
TAGTAGTAGTAAGTTCCTTATCACAAAATATGTATTAATTATGTATAAAAATAGTATTACGATTTCTGCGGATATATGCCCTGTAGGGATGGTATTACAGTATCACAAAATAAAAAAATAAAAGGTAATATGGGAATACCATTACTCCCACAATACCTTCGCATAGAGTTACACATGAAATGCACCTTTAAATGTCATATTTAAAGTCATGTTTCTTGCGAGTTTTTCTTTGATGTATATGTTCCCTGGTTAAGTAATCTCGTTTATTAAGTAATTCATGATGACTATCCATCCACTCCTTAAGATAAGTGGTATCAATTTTAAGCTTAACTGCTACTCTGTGTATAGTATCATAATCAGTACCAATATCTGAATTATGTATTCCCTGTAATGTGGGAAGTACGCTAAGAATCTTTTCTTCGATAATTTCTGGATCAGTTATTTCTGGTGTGGATTCTTCAGAGCTACTGTTTTCTTTCGCTAATCTGGAAAGTTCTTCATCACATTTATCTGACATTTTAGTTAGTTTGTTCATTATCCGCTTACGCTTCAGTTTTTCTGTTTTATTTATCTTTGCAGCTGATCTTTTTTCTTCTTCTTCCACGTTTTTCATAATCTTTTTTAGCATTTCCTTCTTGCTTAGTTCATTTTCTCGTTGGTGTTGGCCATCATAATAGTTTATTGCATCTCTAACAAATTTGCTCTTGTTTTTTGCTTTTTTTACTTTATCATATTCCTTGTTTGAAAGTTTAACTCTTAGGGGTATGTTGTACTTCATTTATCTTTCACCTCTTAAATTATTATACACGTGTTTTACTCTAGTTATTGTATGGGGGAATGTCTGTCATGTACTCTATTCTATTCAATGGGGGGGTGTGTGTTTTTTTTTACATGACTCGATTCCCTTTATTATTTTTTTGTGGGGGGACTGTTTTTTAAGATTAAATCCACTACTTATTTTGTTTTTATCCCTCCGTTTTGAAGAAATCTGTTGTATCATAGTAGTATCTTGTTATGCTCTTGTGTTTATAATAGTTGCGCTCAAATTTGGGCACTTGTTTTTTCTTCCAACTTGTTTCTTCTAATCTTCTTTTAACATATCTTGCCTGTTCTATGTTATCATAGTAACCATAGATTGTTCTTTTTTTATTGACTGTTCGTTCTACGCAGTATCTTCCGTTTCGTCTGTGGATGTATTTGTCTCTTTTATGTATTTTCCTGGTAATTTTCATTATGTGCTTAACGTCTTTTTTGTTCCATTTTTTACTGTCAAGGTATCTTTTTATGAGGCATGCCAGGTTGTATGTGGGATAGTTTCCGATGATTAGCTTATTGTTACGTATCTGTTTTTCTAGTTGGTATTTGTTCTTGTTTTCGTCCTTGTAGTATATGTTTTCGCATTCGTGTGTGAATGAGGGCAGTTCTTCCTTGCTGTAGTCGTAGATTGTTGTTGGATCTTCACACATTAGTTCTTCGTTTCCGTTATATTTTACTATAAGGTCTCTTTCGTATAATGCATCAACAAGATTCTTATGAGTACTTCTTACAACGCCCTCGTAAACCACATGGTATCGTCCAAGCATCTTATGATATGTGATGTATTTGTAAAATTCTTTATGAGCTATCTTTTCAACTTGTGAAATGTTAATGTCATCCTCATAGAATGGTAATATTTTCTTAATTATACGTGCATATTTACAATTTTTATAAGTTCCGAATGTTCTTCCATTCCTCTTATTAATAACCAAATAACCACATTCAATCTCTTTAACATAATACTGTGGAAAACGTTGATTCAATGGATATCCAGTAGTAGCATTTTTATACCAATTGTTCCTAGCAAGTTTATCCCTATGCTCAATGGCATCACTTAGTCTGTCAAAGCTTCCATAGACGATAGTTTTATTATAGATGCTTTTTTTGATAATGTAACGGTTATTTGTCTTGTAAATATTCCTGTATATCATTTCACACCCTTCTTATAATATCATCTAATGCTTTGAAAGTGTCCTTTTCCTTAATTTTATATGTTTTAACATTTTTTATTTTATCTAGTTGTCTTATCTTCCGGTTAACTTCCTCATTTTCATGGTCTAGGTTGTCAATGATTATGATTCTTATCTTGCCACGGTTTTCTAACTGTTTTATCATACTAGTCATATTTTTTTCAAGAATTGTCTTTGTGTATGTTTGTGTAATCTTAGTATCTTTTGTCTGGTATTGTATGTTGGAATCTAATGTTGTTGTTATGATATGATACTTTTTGCCAAATTTTTGGAATAATTCTATTATTGATTCAATATCATTTTTCTCATTGACTTTCAATGTCTTTATATTGAAATATTTTTTCTTAATTTTATTCAACGTTAATACCTCCCTTAATCTTTTCTTAACTTATAATTCACTATTTTCAAGAAATATTTTTAATTATTTTCTTGATTGTATAATTATTTATTAA
>JAFRKG010000034.1 GCA_017431845.1 Methanosphaera sp.
AATAAAACAAGAATTTACATAAAATACAGTTAAACCGGGATTTTAAAATAAAGATATTAACACGAAAATATTTTTTTGGAATTTTATTAAAAAAAGTTTGAAGAATTAATAGTTTAAGCAACTACTTTCTTCCAAGGTGTAATATAAACACCAGATAATAATCCATTATCAACAGAACTGTTGGTGATTAATGTGGAATAGATGTAAATAAGGTTCATAAAACCAATTTTTTCCTCATTATAATCTACAAAACCTGGACAAAACTTGTTTTCATTCATTTCAGTGTATAAATCTTCAGTAATTTTAATATATTCATCATAACTAAGCAACATGTCTTCTGTAATGGTTTCACTAGAAACTGAAGGTGTTTGTACCCATTTAAGTTCAAGATCGTCTTTGTTATTTTCACTGAGATTTTTCACGGCTGTAACGAGTAAGTTAAATAAATTACCTATAGTTACTTCATGTTTGTCAATTAAAATTTTACCTGGAACTTTCTTATTAACTTCTATCCATTTTTTTAATCTGTAGCATGCATTTTGTAACTCTTTAATTGAAATAAATATTGGATCAGCTTTTTCAACAAGAATCTTAGCAGTCTGCATAGATGGAGCACATTCAGCATTTCCTCCGAATATAACATCTAATCTGTACTCTTTATTATGGTATGAACTAAAATCTATGACTTCAGAAAATTTTCCATTTTTAACTTTTGTATTAAAATGAGTTTTCTGATTAATTTTCACTGCAATTCTACCATCAATAGGATTGCCATTTTCATCAGTAACTTCAAACTCAATTTTTGCTGTTCCCCATTCTTTAACTTTAATATCTTCTAATTTAATTATGGAATCCATTATTTTTCACCGTCGTTTTCAATTAATTTATTTTTAATTCTGAAAAATATGATAAATGATAATTATAAATAACTAATATAATTATATGTTTTTACTCAGTTAAAATAGTATGGATATTTAATTGACTTTACTTGATATTTCTAATTTATTATTCTAGTTTTTCATTAAAAGAATAATCTTATATTATTCTTAGGTATTGTAATGTTATTAATATGATGATTAATATTATTGGTATTATTAAGTATAGTTTGCTGTTTGTGGATAGTTTTTCTTTTGAATAATATATTGTACTTTCTGAATTGTAGCCTCTGCTTGCCATACTAGCATAAACAGTTTCTCCCCTTTCATAAGCTCTTAAGAACATCATTAAGAATAAATATCCTATTTGTTTTACTTTCCACATATAGGGGGTGTTGTTTGAAAGGGCAAAGCATCTGCTTGCCTGTGCTTGTCTTATACTGTTTAGTTCATCATAGAATAAGAATATGAATCGTACAAATAATGAGAAAATCATAGCAAATTCATTTGGAACATGTAATCTTCTGAAAGCTTCTGCTATATCTTTCATTGGTGTTATATAGGAGAATAGTACTATTGAGGTAACGCTTATCGTTAATCTTGCCATTAATAGTTCTGCAAATTCTATTCCTTCTAGTGTGATATTTATTCCTAGGGGGAGTGTGTATAATACTTGTCCGGGGTGTACAAATGGTTGAAATATTGCTATGAATAATCCGAAAGGTAATATGAGGAGTACTCGAATTAATGCATCTTTTAGAGAGATTCTGCTTATTGCTATTAAGCTTATTAAGTATATTTCAAGTATTATGAATACTATGTAGTTTGTTGATGTAACAGCAAAGAGAATGGTGATAATTAATACAATTAACTTTATTCTACTGTCTATATTGTGTAATATGCTGTTTTGGTTGGATAAGTATTCCTGTTGTCTTAGTTCTTCTATGCTTACCACACTATTATCTCCAAAAGTTTTACTATATTTTTCTTATGTTGTTTTTTTGTATTATAAATTGTTAAAAGAATAATGGAAAAATAATCATATTTGTATGATTTTTTTCCTTAATTTAAAAAAATAGTTTTATTTGTTTTTGCTAACTAATTTGAATACACCATATGCTAGACAAACAGTTAGTACTGCACCAACAATTAAACATACAACACCTACTAATGGGTTGTCTTCCATACCGGGTAATGTGTAATCAGGCATGATTGGTTCAATTACTTGTTGTGCTTCTAATGCTTTTGGATTTATATGTTCTGCGGATGCTTCAAGTCCATCTGGATCTCCTGATGCTAAAAATGGTGATAGGACACATACTATTAATGCTATTACAAAGATTCCTATATAAATATTTTTCTTTTCCATGTTATCACCTATTGTATGCTAATAAATCAGGTCTCACTGATTCGAGTCCTTTAATGATTATTACAGTTATTACTGCTTCTATTAATCCAATCATTGCATGATATCCTCCCATGAAGAATAATCCTTCTGCAATTGGGAAGGTTCCGCTTAATGCCATTTCTATTGCAGCTACTAATGATGCGATGAAACATCCTGCCCATGCTGCTATGAATATGCTTGGATATTTTCCAATTTTGTCTTGTAATGATGAAAATCCATAGTATCCTACGAATCCACCAACTATTGCCATGTTTAGAATGTTTGCTCCTAATGCGGTTATTCCTCCATCTCCGAAGAATAATGCTTGTAATACTAATACGATTGATAATACTATGATTGCTGCGTATGGGCTGCAGAATATTATTGCTACCAATGCTGCACCTAATAAGTGTCCACTTGATCCAAATGGGACTGGAAGGTTGAAGGATTGTATTGCAAATATACCTGCAGCTAGTACTGCTAACAGTGGTACATATTTTTCGTCTAAATTATCTTTGCTCCATTTTATGGAGAGATATAAGAATATTATTGCTATAATGTATAGTATAGCACAAAGTGGTATTGATATAAAACCATCTGGTATGTGCAATTTTTTGCCTCCTTATTTTATTTTCTAATTAATAATGTAATACATTTTTAATTATTTTTATGATTATCATTTATATATTTCATTTTAATATTATATAAAAGTATGGAATTTTAAATGATTATCTGGTCTTTATTTTCTTTTTAAAAAATAGTGTGTTATTAATATATGTATTAATGATTAGATAAGTATTACTTTTATAATTAAAAACATTATAATTGTATTAATTTAATACTGCCTTATATATGAGGCCTAAAAAAAGTAATACTTTTATAGTTTAATGTATTATTAAATTAATATTAAAAAAGACTAAAAAAAAGTTTAAACATCTAAAAAAAAGTAAAAAAAGTAAAAATAGAATTATTTAACGTTTAATTCATCTTCAGAAAACTCTTCAGACTGTCTGGAAACAAGATCTCCCATTTCTTTTTCCTTTTCAGCATAGAAATCAGGGTCATGTATAGGACAACATTTAAGTTTAGCATAAGGTGAATACAAATCAGTAATCTCACTCTCATTAATATCCCTAATCTCCTTCAAACGTCTAAGAATAGTAAGAACAGTACCATCTTCCATAAGCTTTCCTAAAAATCCTGGACGAGTATTCTCTTTTTGCATGATAAGGAAAACAATCTTCTGAATATCTAACAAATCAAGCCTTTTGATAAGTTCATGGTTGTTAATATATTTCCAACCCTTTTCTTCCCAGTCCTTCTGATTATCAAAAGTTTTATAAATATTCTCCTGATACAAATCATCCTTAAAGAAGTCAGCCTCATCATCATAATATCGTTGACCGTTCTCAATTCTAACAAACTCATTACTAGTATCTTCAAAGTAAGGTAAATACTCCAAGATAATATCAACATTCTCAATATTAGGGAACTTGAAAATATTACCAAATGACTTGTTAAGTCCCATCTGCAATGTCTTATAATCAAGAACTTTAATATGTGATTTTTCATCATTAAATAATCTGTGATCCCAAACAACAAGGATGTTACGTATATCCTCAGTAGCTTTACATTTATACTTAATCTGATTATCTGTTATTCTTTCAATTTCAAGCAATAAATAACTTATACGAGTAAGATTTTGAGCTTTAACAGAGTTAGTCATACGAAGACAAATGTATGGATATTTAAGTAACGGTTTGAATTTAGCAGATAACTCCTCTGGTAAATCATGGAAGAATATTTGCATAACCGTTGTATGCTCCATACTATTTTCTTCAACTTGATAATAATATTCAGCTAATTCAGGAACACCAGCCTTCTTAAATGTTATAGTACCCTTAGTTGTTTCAAGAACTTCCAAAGTATTAAGTAAAACATATAATTCAAATATTTTATCATTACTCATTGCAACAAGAATTTCCTTAGTAATAGTGTTATATAATTCAATTTTACTAGGGAACATGAATAATTCATCAAATACTTCATAAGATCTTGCAAGATTGAATGACTCATCAGTTGCCTTACAGGCACTTTCAAGAAGATAAATATCAATAATATCCGGAGTTTCTACGGATGAAAAAATATCATCTTTTAATAACTCAGAAACTTTCTTCTTATTATCCAATAAGTTCTTGTTAATACTATCTAAACTAAATGAACTAAAGTTTTTATTCTTGATATTACCAATATCAGCATTTTTAATGTTTTCAAAAAGATACTTTACAAGACCAACAACATCATCATGTTCTTCTTTAGTTAAATCATCATTACCAATTATATTTTTAATTTCCTCAAAATTATTGATTAACTCTTGAGTTTCAGGAATGTTTAAGAAATAATTATATTTAAAACCTAACAATTCCATTTCATTAATTTCAATAATTTTACTCATTATCTCTGCTTCATCTTTAAAAATTTTGGTAAAAAGATAATGATGTAATCTGGTTTCCACATAATTAAAAACTGTTTGTCTATCGTAATTAGTCCAAATTTCTTCTAGTTCTTCAACCATTATAAACCCTCCTAATCATGATTTAGGTCAAAATTAATAATTTTTAACAAATATTTAAGTAAATTTGTTCATATCTATCTGATTATACTTATTTTTATATTCCAATTAATATTTAATCTTTTAATGAAAATATGTTCAATTATCACTTTAAAAAAAGGTATTAAAAAAATGGTGGAGGTTATTAAAAAGACTTATTATAACAAGTCCTTAGCAATTTCATGAGCTTCTTCACGCTTAGAATCAAGCTCTTCAAACATATCAGTTAACAACTCCACAGCACACTGTTTACAATTACCACAAAGAATTTCACCTGACAAACATTTACTACGAATAGATTCTAACTCTTTATCATCATCAACCAAATGATATACAAGTAATTCATATACAGAACATTGATCAGGCTGACCACCTAACTCTTTCTGTTCCTGTAAACTATCTCGTCCACCTGTCTTAGCACTTTTAACCTTCTTGGTAGCATCTTTAATAGAATCAGTGAGGTAAATTGCAGTTTTAGGTTTGCTGCTGCTCATCTTTTCTCCTGTAAGACCAGTCATAAACCTGTGGAAAGTAGCAGAAGGTTCAATAAAACCATATTCCTCATTAAATTTACTGGCTAAATCCCTTGTAAGTCTTATATGAGGATCTTGGTCAGGACCAACCGGGACAATAACAGGTTTAGGACCACCATACTCTTCTAATTGTGGATGTAAAATATCCGCAACCTGTAACAGAGGAGTATAAATATGAGCAACATTGGTACTGTTATCAAAACCATAAATACTTCTCATCTGACTAAATGTAACTTTCTTACCAATAAGATATGCTAAATTCTTAACATCTTCATTTTCAGATTGAAGATATAAATGAAAATTATCCTTAGTAACATCTAAACCTAAAGCAATATAATTCTCAATATACTCAACAAGTGCAAGCTCTCTAGATTCTTCTTTACCTATTCCACGAGCAGCATAAGCTTCCATATCTGCAATGGAAAGATAAATATCGGAACCTTTCTCCTGATACCATTTAAGTTGGTCAACAACCATTTTATGTCCTATATGCATCTTACCACTAGGCATCATACCAGTCATGGTAGCAAAATTCTTATTGTTTTTTAATGCATCAGTTATCTGTGAATAATCCCGTTGACCAAAGATTATTCCCCTAGTCATCAATTTACTAGCATCAGGGATATCTTCAACAACATCTTTAAATGCTTTAATACCAAATTGTTCTGTTAACTTTTCATAATCAATAATTGAAGAACCCCATGGATCAATCATATCCATCATACATCAACTCCCTAAAATCTCCTATATATTTCTAAAATTTTTTTATGGTCTAGTCCATTCAATATCATAATAAGTGATATCATATTCATCATCAACAACAGCAAGAAGCAAATTCTTACGCACACCATGAGCAACACGGACATAACTTGAGAAATCTCTTACCTTAATCTCTTGTTCCTCAGATAATATTTTTACCAGATAATTAGAATGTCCATCACCAGGAGCATGGCCTCTTTCATAAATCCTGAAATCACTACCATACTTAAATCCTGTCTTAATAATATAACCTCTTGTACGAAGGTCTTTATAAACAAGGTAATGAGAAAAAATATGCTTTTTTCTTATAATATCTGTCATATGTTCAATACTTATAATTCCTTCATTTTCATCATAAATTTCTATCTTATTCTTTTCAAGCAAGTATAATGCTTCAATAAATGATAATTCAAGACCAGAATTTGTTAAATTTCCATAATAACGTTTATTATATAAATTATGTGCATGTTCATGTTTAACAATAACCCTGTCCTCATTTAACTCAGAATACATTGGAATAATAATCAACTCCCTTACAATACATTAATTTCCTTCAAATAATCTACACTTTTACGTATTTGATTAACAGTATAAACTTCAATAACACAAATATCATCATACTTCTGTTTTTCAAGTATATTAAATATGCTTTTAAAATCTATATTATGAGTACCAAGAGCATCATGCATATCATAAGAACCATCATTATCACTTAAATGAATATGATGAATAGAATCACTAGTAAACATCTCATCTACACTAAAACCATTATTATGTGCATGACCAACATCAAGAGTAATGCCAGAATGAAGCTCATTATCCACTAAATCATACAAAGCTTCAATATTGGTATATAATAATCTTTCAAGCAAGGGCATATTCTCAACACACATCATAACTCCATACTCCTCAGCCTGTGACTGCAAATATTTTAAAGATTCAATATTATAATCCAATATTTTATCAGTAAACTTCAAAGCCATAACAGGGATAGAACCTGGATGAATAGTCACACGATTTGCATCTAACTCATTAGCCTTTCTGAATGCACTAACCATTTCAGCATTAGATGCCTCTCTAATTTTATCAATATGTGAAGCAATATTAATATCAGACATAGGTGCATGAACACTAATTCCAAGATCATAATTAGAAACATCATCATAAGTCACGTGCTTATAAGGATACTCAGTAATTATTTCAAGATAGTCTAATTTAAGTCCAGATACAAAGTCTAAAATATTCTCTATTTTAGCAGGATACATTCCTAATGTTGAAACACTAATTTTCATGATAATCATCTTCTAGAATAATTCTTCATTTCTTAAACGAGCATATACTGGTTCATCTCTTTTCATAGCTTTAATAATAATTTCAGCCATTTCAATATCCTTTTTAAGTCTAATATTTGCTTTTTTACCAACAGTTGCAGTAAACAGGTACTCATCTTCCACAATAACATCATAACTTGAGCCAATATCTTCCTTATTAAAATTCAATGAAAGATAATTGCCAGAAACCTTAACATTAATAGGAATCTTATTATCAATTTCTTTAATTTCAAGTGTAGTAACCTCTATACTTATACCTGCTCTTTCCTCAATCTGGGAAATGGTTCTGCCATTTTTACCAATTACTGCACCAGTATGGTCTTCATCAATTTCAAGCAATACTCTGTTAGGTGAAATTAATGAAACTTCCATTATGGCATTAGGAGCAACACGATCAACCTCTTTTCTAATAACTTTTTCAACAATCTTACTAACAGGACTTTTCTCTTCTTCCTTATCTTCAGATTCTTCTCTTGTCTTGTTAACATCCATTACAATAGTTTGTTCACCATAAGTATAAATCTCATAGAATAATTCGCCAGTTTCAAAGTCTTTAATCTCAATAATCGGTCTTGATAGATCAGCTTCAAGCATACCTGTAGGAACTTTCACAGTTAACTCGATAGAATAAACTGCATTAATTTCTCCTTTATCAATATAAATTGCAGTGTCAATAACAGATGGTATAATTCCCAGTTCTAATCTTCCAATAAATCTTTGAACTGCATCAATAGCTCTTGTAGCATGTACTACTCCAATCATACCAACTCCAGCTAACCTCATATCCGAGTATATTTCAAAGTCCCTGGTTTTTCGTACTTCATCAAATATTGTGTAATCTGGCCTTACAAGTAGAAGTATGTCAGCTGTATTTTCCATGTCACCTTCTAGTGGTGCGTACTGTGTTATGTTATCATCAAGGTTAAGATCTCTTGGTGATTCCATAGTTTTTACTATCTGCTCCATATCATAATAATAGTATTCTGCTAATGCTTGTGCGAATGTACTTTTTCCTGCTCCTGGTGAACCTGCAACTAGGATACCCTTTGCCTGGTTTGATAGTCTGTCCATTAACTTTTCGGATACATTATAGTCATCAAGATTAAGTTTATTCACGGGTTTTATTGCAGTAATTTCGAATCCGTCAGAAAATGGTGGTTTTGCTATTGTTACTCTAAGTTCTCCAAATTGTATGACTGTAGCACCTTTTTTATCAATTTCTATGAAGCAGTCATGTCTTAGTTTTGCTTGTTCTGTTACTTCTTTTGCAATTCTGTCAAGATCCTTGTATCTGAGTGGAACATAGTCTATTTCTACTAATTCCACATGTCCTGGTGTCCCTCGTTTACCGATTGGTGTGGTGTTTTCTCTTAGATGTACTGAGGACATATTTTCTGTGAAGAAACTTTCTAGTTCTGTTTTTTCAAGTGTTACTGGTCCTTCTTTTTCGAAGAATATTGTTTCTATTGCTTGTGTTTCTGCAATGTCTCTTTGTAGTTTGTCACTTGTTACAAGTATTGCATTATATTTTCTTGCAACATCTCGTATCATTGCATCTATTTCTCCACCACTTGCAATTGATATTTCATCTAATTGTGGTCTTCTTCCTACAAAGTTTATGCTTATTTTTCCTTCTTCACTTAGTTGTCTTATTTTTCTTATTTCTTCAATACCTTTATATCCTAACTCTTTTCTTCTGTTTGCATGATTTTCTATTTCTGATAATACTGCTTCTGGTATGAGTACTTCTGCATCTGGGTATTCGTCCTGTATTAGTTCATAAAATTTTTGATCTATAAGTATGCTGGTATCAGGAACTAGTTTTGTCACTATTTCACCTCCCTATTTGTATGTTTCGTCTGGATTAAATACTAGGTTCGTATTTTCTTCAATACTTTTTCCGTCAGAGGATATTTTCCTGTAAAAACAGGAGTAATGTCCTGTATGGCATGCTCCACCATTTTGTTTGATTTTGAATATTATTGCGTCCATGTCACAATCTAATAGTATTTCCTTGACTTCTTGAACATGACCTGACTCTTCTCCCTTAAACCAAACACTATTCCTGCTTGTACTAAAGTAATGAGCTTTACCTGTTTCAATGGTTTTATTGAAAGCTATTTCATCAATAAATGCAACCATCAATATTTCATTACTTTCATAATCCTGTGCTATAGCTGTAGCTAACTTTTTTCCATTTATTTCGTGTCTGAAGTTAGGTTTAATCATCCACATCACCAAACTAGTGTGATAATCTTTCTATAGCATCATCTAAAGAAATCGTTTCCTGTTCTCCACTAAGCATATCCTTAAGTGTAACAGTATTATTTTCAACTTCGCTCTGACCAATCATAATAACATTACTGATATTATTGTTATTAGCATAAGATAAATTCTTTTTAAGTTTTTTACCTTTAAGATCAATATCGGTAATAATATCATTGCAACGTAACTTCTGAGCAACTCGTATAGCATCTAATTTAAAATCCTTCTTAATAGGAACAACAAGAACTTTATTATCCGCCTTACTTTCATACTTAATGTTCTGCCTATGATAAGCTTCCATAATACGATCAAAACCAAAAGCAAAACCTGTAGATTCCACTTCTTCAGAATCAAAGAGTGCAGTTAAATTATATGTTCCTCCACCAGTAATCTGTTTTTCAGCTCCTAAATCTGGCACATATACTTCAAACACTATTCCCGTATAATAGTCAAGTCCACGAGCAATAGATAATTTTACCGTATAATCTTCAAAACCAAAAGTTTCAACAACTTTCAAAGTTTCAATTAACTGACAAACAGCATCATAACTCTCTTCAATATCTTCTACAAAAGGTTTAAGATCTTCAAGGTCTCCTCGTGAACCATTGACATTAATAATTTTATTTATAATGTCCTTGTAATCCTCGGTTACACTACAATTATCAAGTAAAGAGTTCAGTAATTCATAATCCTCCTTATCTATACTTGCAATAATTGATGTAATATCTTCGGCTGAGATATTTAAATGATTAAGAACACCTTTAATAATACCAAGATGTCCTATGGCAACCTCATAATTTTTAATACCCACTTTGCTTAAAGCATCATTTGCCATGGCAATAATTTCTGCTTCATTATAAACTGGAGTTCCACCAATAACTTCTATACCAAACTGCCAGAACTGCCTGAAACGTCCTGCCTGTGGTCGTTCATACCTGAAACAACTACCAAAATAATACATTTTCAAAGGTTTTGCTGCTTTCTGAAGGTTATTATTATATAATCTTGAAACACTAGCTGTAAGTTCTGGTCTAAGAGCTAAATCTCTTCCACCTTTGTCCTGAAAATGATAAATTTCTTCCTTAATTCCTTCACCACTTTTTGTAGTGAATAATTCCAAATCTTCAAAAATAGGAGTTTTAATCTCTTTAAATCCATAATTTTCCACAACACTACGAATAGTGTTTTCCACATATTTTCTTTCTTCCATATCCTCAAATAGGAAGTCTCTAGTTCCTCTAGGTTTATTAAATTCCATATATATTACAACTCTACGATTATTTTAATGATATTTATCATTAATTCCTTTCTCTATTAATTAATACACTGTAATACTTACACATAACTATGAAAAAATAGTATGGATAAACAAGGCAACATACTAAAGTAATAGGATAAAACAGTAATCCATAAAAAAAATAAACATCCACTTAAACAAGTAATAAATGATAAAACTCAATTAAACAGAGATTTATAATTACTTACAAATTACATAAATATATATAATTAATTATATATAGAATTTTACTCTAAAACAATAGGAATAAGTAAAGATGATAACAGGAAAAACCAAGATAACAGGAGTTATAGGACATCCTATAGAACATAGCATGTCACCACCAATGCATAACAACGCATACAAACAACTAAATATGGATTATGTCTACGTAGCATTCCATGTTCAACCAGAAAATATAGAAAACCTCATAAATTCATCAAAAACACTGGATATTAAAGGATTAAATGTAACAATACCACATAAAACCACAATAATACCCTACCTTGACGAAATAGATGAAACAGCAGAAAAAATAGGTGCAGTTAACACAATACAATTCAAAAACGGAATAGCAAAAGGATATAACACAGACGGAATAGGTGCAATAAAATCAATACAAGAACACACCACCCTAAAAGACAAGAACATTTTAATCATCGGGGCAGGAGGAGCATCAAAAGCAATATCATTCACATTAATCAACGAAAACATCAATTCATTAACAATAGCAAACCGTTCACAAAACAATGCAGAAAACCTGATAAACAACATAAAAAAACAAACAGAATTCACAAACATAAACTATCAACAAATAAACAACGTCGATGAAATACTCAATCAAACAGACATAATCATAAACACCACACCAATTGGAATGTATCCAAATCATCAGGTAAAACCACCAATAAAAACAGACAATATAAACAATAAACATGTGATAATGGACATAATATACAACCCACTAGAAACACAACTACTAAAACAAGCAAAAGAAAAAGGAGCAACAACAATAAATGGAACAAGTATGCTGATAAATCAAGGACTAGAATCCTTCAAAATATTCACAGGAAAAGAAGCAACATACGAATCCTTCGAAGAAGCCTTACTCGGCCAACTTAAAAAATAATAAGAGTTACATATAGAATAATTCTTCTATAGTACTTTTAAGAGTTTCAAGAGTCTCAACATTATCATGATGTTTATCATAATTCTCTTGAATATTTTTTCTATAAACTTCAACTTTTTCTAAGAAATTATCAAGAATTACTTGATTAACACTATCATGATGTTCACCATAACCTAAACGGTCAACAAACATCGCATTAAGAATTTGCTCATACTGTTTATTAACAGGAATACTCAGCACAGGCTTTTCTAACTGCAATGCTTCAGTAATTAATGAAAAACCACCATTAGTAATCACACATTTCGCATCTTTAAAATCCTTAAATAACTGTTTTTCAGTAAATGATCTAAACAACACATTACCATCACGTTCATCCTTATGAAAACCATAAACAATAAACTTCTTATCAGAATTCTCTTTAAGCAACTTGATAAGCTGACTATTGGAGTCGCTGGTCTGATAAACAAGAATATGATCTTTAACAGTTGGTGTAAGAGCATATATTTCGTCACGAATTATAGGATGAACATACATAGTTGTATTCTCATTTTTTAGTGGAGGATAAAAATATGAATAAATTAATGTTCTATCCGCTCTTTGTATAAAAGCATGCACGACCGCTTCAGCAAAAAGTTTATCCTTAGCATACTTAGACGGAGAATCATACTTAGCTTCAGTAATTACATGCATATTATCAATAGATAATAAAGGAATACTAAGAATATGTGACAATAGGTTTGCATAAAACTCAAAATCGGAAATAATCAAATCTGGTTTGAACTTCTTAGCTAACTTATACATCTTATTAATATTATTCTTCAAATCACTAGGAACATCCTTCATATTATAAACAAAAGTCTTCTTATAACGTGCCTCATTGTCTTCATAAACAGTATTAAAGCCACTAATCTCATAAACATTCTCAAATTTGTTACTAAGATACTTGTAAGCCCTGTCACTAGCAAAAACAATCAAGTCATAACCCTCATTAATAAGGTATTCTATTACCACAGCACTTCGTATAGCATGACCTAATCCTTCACCACATAATGAATAAAAAATTCTGTTTTTCTTTCTCTGAACACCATGTTCAAAACTATAATCTAATTCTTCTAGACTCACTTTACTTCCCACCATCTGTTTTGCAGTACTTTTAGCATACTTCAATGTAATCTACTTCAAACCTTCTTCTTCTAAACGTCTTGTAGAAATAAGCAAACGTGGTTTCTCAAGAACTTTAAACCGGCTTATTTTACCAATACGTTCAATATAATCAGTATCTTCACCAAAATCAAGGGTTTCATCAAAACCATTTACTTTTTCATGAAGTGATTTATAAGTTAAAATACCATAACAACCAGCACCATGAGGTTTAATCTCTGAAATCTGTTTAGTCATATAATTAGCAAATTCATGGGTTAACTGGTTAATAAAGCTCTTCTCTAAAGGCACAATCTGTGTAATTGCAATTCCGAGATTATGTAATTCGAACTCTTCAACAGCAGATGAAATATAATTATTTGTTAAAACGGAATCAGCATCCAAGAAGAGTAATAATTCTCCTCTAGCAACTTTTGCCCCATTATTACGTCCCACACTAGGTAATCCTCCCGGAACAATTTTACAACCATATGATTCGGCTATTTCCACGGTTTTATCCGTTGAATTAGCATCTGCAATTATCACTTCCAAATCATCAAATTCCTGTCTTTGTATACTTGTTAACAAGTTTGGAAGAAATTCTTCCTCATTATATGAAGGTATAATTATACTAACTTTCATCAAATCACATCTAAAAGTAGGTTTATGGAAAGTATCAATTTAAACTACTTTAACTATTTATTATTTATAATTAAAATTACTTACTAAAAAACTATTAATCAGTATATTAAAATATTTAATTAAAAAATATTAAGAGGATTAAAAAAATGATAACATTTTCAAGAGAAGAAATTAGAGATATTATCATAGCAGTAATAGCTTTAACAATACTTTATGCATTATCTGTTACAAGACCTTTTGGATGGTCAATGGATAGTTTAATGTTATTTATACCAATTTCATTTGTAGCAGTAGGCATAGGATTTATATTACATGAACTTGGACACAAAGTAGTAGCACAACGATTCGGATTCTTCTCAGAATTTCGTCGATGGGACTATGGTCTGATACTAGGATTATTGTCCATACCCTTTGGTTTCATGATATTTGCTCCTGGAGCAGTATACTTCGGATCTTATGGTAGGATGGTAACAGCAGAAGAAAACGGTAAAATATCCATAGCAGGACCAATCGTAAACATAATATTGGCATTATTCTTCTTAGGTTTAACATTAACACTTAGACCATATTTATCAATGCAAAATGCTGGAATGATGTACGTACTATTATTAACATTAGTACTGGCATTTAATGTAAACAGTTTCCTAGCAGTATTTAACTTGCTGCCAATACCACCATTAGATGGATCAAAGGTTATTCAATGGAATATACCTATATACATTGTCACTATGGTAATAGCAGCAGTACTAACATACATCTCCTATACCATTAATTTATTCTAAAAAAAACATTCCTTTTTTTCCTTATTTTTAAAAAAATAGTAAAAATTAAGACCTATTTTGTCTTAATCTCATAGTAGGATTATCAAGATACGTGTAAAAGTTCCACGACATGAACGTTAAGTCACATTTGCCATTAAATTTGGCGAACACTTCCTGAATCAACTCCTTATCGGGTGTACTGCAATTCATTGTATAAACTGTTAAGTCACCATTAACCACAACATTCGTAACATTAAATTCTGTCATATCAACAGGTTCCGACTGGTTAACAACAGTTAAAGTATGTACGTCAGTATCGCTTCCACCAACTTCAATAATCATGGCAAGCAATAAAATATAACCCATAATAACCACGGGTTTAACAAAATATTTTAAACCAATCTTACCATTAGAATAATAAGCTAATAGCATGAACCCTATTCCAATCAGGAATGGCTGAGAAAATATGCCACCATCAAGCAAGCCTATTAAAGCAACAACCAAAGCAACACTAGCAACAATCCTATGTAAATCCTTCATATCACATGAACCAATCAGTCCAAGAATGTAACAGACAGGCCAAAACACTACAATAACCAAAACATAAGGCATTACAAGTGGAAGGATTGATGAAGCAGTATTAACATGGCCTGGAACAAAATACTTAGCAAAGAAACCTAAAACAGACTTATAAGCATGAGAATGCATAGGACTACTAGTACTAGTAGAAGAACTCATAGAAGTAAGAATTGTATAAAATGATACTCCGAATTGTTGCCTAATATATGCTTCAATAAGTAATCCAATTAATGCACAGGTAATTAAAAGAATAATTGAGAGCTTAATATACTTTAAATGATAATCTTCACTTTTATAAAGAAATTTTTTAACTTTTTCATTATCTCTTATAAAAGAAGACAATATAAGAGTCACTGCAAGTAACCATAAAAACAGTACAGTTTTTCCCTCAGAGGAACCTTCCAATAAGGGCCAAAGTAGCTGTGTAACAAAGGAATCAACAGAATCCGTAAATAATATGATAAAACCTAATAATGCAAGAACAATACCTGCAATCAATGTTTTATTCAATGAAAATTTAAAATCATGTAATTCCATTTTCTTGACAGCTCCTCCAATTTAATTAAAAAAAAAGTAGTTAAAAGATGAATATCTCTGAAATTAGGATAAATCTAACATTCTCTGAATTCCAACACGAGCCTTATCAGCAATATCCTCATCAACAGTAACTTCATACTTTTCTTCTTTAAGTGCATCCCTAACCTTTTCAAGAGTAATAAGTTTCATAGTAAGACAAAATGCGTCACGTCTTAAAGGATAAAATTCCTTATCAGGGTTTTCTCGTTTAAGTCTGGTAGCAAGATCTATCTCAGTACCAACAACTAACTCCTTAATTTCAGGATCCTTAGCAAGTCTTACCATTCCACCAGTACTTTCAACATAATCTGCAAGAACTCTTACATCATCATTACATTCTGGATGAACAACAATCTTAGCATCAGGATGTTTTTTCCTAGCTTCTTCAATATCCTCTGGTTTAAACATTGTATGTACATAACAATGCCCATCCTCTGGAACTATGATAGCTTCTTTACCTGATTCTTTAGCAGAGTATGTTCCAAGATTATGATCAGGAGCAAATATGAAATCATCACCATCTAATGATGAAACAATTTTACCAGCATTTGCTGAAGTACAAACTATTGTAGCTTCACTCTTGGTTTCTGCTCTACTATTAACATATAATACAACTTCACTATCTGGGTGTTGTCTTTTTGCTTCTTGAAGTTCTTCTAATGAAATCATATCTGCCATCTGACAATTTGCCCTATTATCTGGTAATAAAACTTTCTTGTCTGGATTCAATATTGCAGCAGTTTCTGCCATAAAATTAACACCACAGAATATTATCATATCTGTGTCATCAACATTACTAGCTTTAATACATAATTCCAAAGAATCTCCTACAAAGTCTGCAATTTCCTGTATCTCTTTTGGTTGATAATTGTGTGCTAATATTATAGCATTTTTTTCTTGTTTAAGATTTTCAATTTCCTTTATAATTTCATTAGTCATACTCAACCCCTTCTATTATTTAACTCTTTGAAATTAATATAATTTTTTTAACATAAATAATTTATTAGATTATTGCATCATTTAAAGTATTTTGACATTCACAAATCAAATTTTCATTAGTATTTTTAATGCTTTTTGTAATTATCTTGATTAGTTTTTCTTCACAATCCTTCATCGCATCAATAACTTCTGTAGTGGTTAACTTATGTGGGGATATTGATGCAGCATAGTTTGTAACAGCACAAATGCTACTATAGCACATCTGCTTTTCTTTTGCTAGAACCACTTCGGGTACGCCAGTCATTCCTACAATTTTACCACCAATCATTTTATAGAATTGTATTTCTGCGCCTGTTTCAAATCGTGGACCTTCAGTAGCAATATAAATTCCATATGGATGAACTTCACCAGATTTTATTAATGTTTGTCTTAAGTTTTCACAGTATGGTTCCGTGCAGTCAATATGTACAACTTCTTCGTCAAAGAATGTTGACACTCTGCTATGTGTAAAATCTATGAAATTGTCTGGAATTAACAAGTCACCGGGCATGATGTTGGTATCAATAGAACCCACTGAGTTTGTGGCATAAACTTGTTTTACTCCAATAATGTTTAATGCTTCAATGTTTGCTCTGTAATTAATTTTGTGTGGGGGTACACTATGACCCTCACTATGGCGTGGAATGTAAGCAACTTCTTTATTATCAATTTCCAGAATACTGATAAGCGGAGCTTTTCCATATTTTGTGTCAATCATTTCCTCTCTTATAATGGGATATGTTTCTTTTAATGAGCTGGTACCAGTTCCACCAATAATGCCGATCATCTGATTACCCCTTAATTACACCTAAAGGTTTCATTTGTGCTACAAGTTTACTAATGCCTGCTTGGTCAGCAGTTTTAACAACAGCATCAACATCTTTATATGCGTTAGGTGCTTCTTCTGCTATAACTGGCTGTGAATTTGCTTTAAGAATAATTCCTTTTTCTCTTAATTGTTTCTGTATTTCTTCCGGTGAAAATTCACGTTTTGCACCAGATCTGCTTAGTACACGACCTGCACCATGTGCTGTTGAACCAAATGTTTCATTCATTGCATTTTCTGTACCTGCTAAAACGTATGAACAAGTACCCATAGTTCCTGGGATAAGTACTGGTTGACCATAGTCACGATATTCTTGTGGGATTTCTTTTTGTCCCGGACCGAATGAACGTGTTGCTCCTTTTCTGTGAACATAAACTGTTTTTGTGAGTTTGCCTACTTTATGTCTTTCTCTTTTTACTATGTTATGGGCAACATCATATAGTACGTGCATTCCCAGACTGTCTGCATCTTTTTTGAATATGTTTTCGAATGTTTCTCTTGTCCAATGTTGAATCATTTGTCTGTTTGTCCAAGCATAGTTTGCACCTGCGGCCATTGCATGTAAATATTTTTGTGCTTCATCAGAATCTATTGGTGCACAGGCTAGTTGTCTGTCTGGTAGGTTCATTTTTAATCTTTTTGCGGTTTTATCCATTTCTCTCAGGTTATCTGCACAGATTTGGTAACCACATCCTCTTGAACCTGTGTGAATTAGGATTACAACTTGATCTTTTTCCAGTCCATAATTTTTTGCTGTGTCTTCATCGTAGATGTCATTAACTGATTGGATTTCTAGGAAGTGGTTTCCACTACCTAGTGATCCTAGTTGTGGTATTCCTCTTCTTTTTGCTTTTGTACTGACTGCATCAGGGTCTGCTCCTTTCATGCAACCATTTTCTTCAAGGAATTTAAGGTCTTCTTCCCATCCGTATTCGTTTTCTATGGCCCATGTTGCACCATTAAGTAATACTTCATCAATTTCTGATTCTTTTAAATGTTTTATTCCGTTACTTCCTAATCCGGATGGTATTTTCTTGAACAGTTCATCAACTAATTCCTGCATGTGTGGTTTAACATCTTCTTCTGTGAGGTTTGTTTTTATAAGTCTTACTCCACAGTTAATATCAAATCCTACTCCGCCGGGACTTATTACTCCATTGTTTTCTGCAAATGCTCCTACTCCTCCTATACTGAATCCGTATCCGAAGTGTATGTCGGGTAATCCTATTGATCTTTTCTGTATTCCTTCAAGACAGGCTACATTTGCTACTTGGTTTATTGCACTGTCTTCTATTGTTTTTGCGGATTCATCATCTAAGTATATACGAGCTGGTACTCTCATATCTTTTCTGGCAGATGATGGAATTTCATATACTCCATCTCTTATTTTTTCTAAATCTTGCTTACCTACCATTTTTATTCACTCAGTTTTATTGTAAATTGATTAAGTTTCATATAATTTTTTTTTTTTAATATTTTATTTATCTATTTTTAATATCTGTTTTTATCAATATTTTTAATTTTTTATAAATCCACGATGAACTTAATTTTTATCTGGTCTTCTTTTTTTTCTATGTTCATTTCATGATAGGTTATGGCTTTAACTTCTGTTTTATAATTGTATATTGTGGTGTCATAGGTATCTCCCATTATTTTGCCTGTTAGTAAATATTCGTTTTCTTTTTCTGTAATTTTTATATTATATTGTGATGCCATGAAATTTTCACTATCTAATAATATTAGTAGTTCGGTTATCCAATCATATAATAATCCATATTCGTCCTCGGATGTTAATGTAATCTTTTTTGTTATTTCTGGCTTAATCTTCTCTATGTCTGTTATTAAATTTAATGTAGCTAATGCTGAGTTTTCGAATGCTTTTTCTATATTGTTGGATGTTACTTTGATTCCTATATCTGCTGTTGTATCAAAATATTTGAATTTGTTTGTCATATGTTTATTTTTCGTTCTTATTCTTAAATCAATTTTTTTATTATTTTTTTGACTAAGGTTTAGGGGTGGGTGTGTTAAGTTGTTTTTCTAAGTGTTACTATTACTTTTCACATCCACATACATTACTTACCAAGACCCCATTGATTACTTACCAAGACCCCTTATTACTTACCAGGACCCCTTGGATTTCATTTATATTAACAAAAAAATATACCCAAATTATAGAAACATGAAATAAAATCCGTAAAAAAAATCCATCTCCACGGATATTATTTTTTTAAAAAATAGGTGATAAAAATGTTTAAAAATACAAGACAAAACAAAATAAGGACTCTAGAACCAAAAAAACAATTCATCAACAATGACATCAACATAAAAGAACTAAACATCACAGCAATAACAACAATCATAACAGTATCCACACTATTCCTACTATCACTAGAATTATTTGTCATAACAGGAATATAAGCAAAAAACCTCGAGGACTAAAATGATAAAACCACAAAACACACAAAAAACAATAAAACACAAAAAATCAAAAAAGAAAAACATTGGAGAAGAAAACAATACATTTAACACAATACTCAAAAATGAATACTATATAATATACTAAACAATCAATACCTTTTTTCTACTTACCTCTTATTACTAAAGATTATCTTTAATCTCCTTAGCATCAAAACGTAAAGTAATATATCGGGAATTACCCTTATTACCTGAACCAGTATAATTAGTATCAATCAAACGTAAAAATTCCAACTTACTAATAAGCCTATTATAAGATGTATAACCTATCTTATTTTCACGATTATATAACTTATACAAATCACCAGAACTAATCTCTTTCTCATTAACTCTACTAATAAACTTAAGAAGATTCTTCTCATTAGAAGAAAGAGTATCTAAAATATAACCTAAACTAATACTACTGGCAGACTCAATAGCCTTATCAACATCTTCCCCAGAAATTATGCGAGAAGCATTCATCTCAGCATTATTACCACTCATACGAAGCAAATCAATACCTAAACGAAGATCACCATACTCCATAGTAAAATCAGTAATCCTCTCCAATAAACTATCCTCAATAACATCAGGGAAGAAACCAAGATTAGCTCTTTCTTTAAGAATATTAAAAGTTTCAATATAATCATACGGTTTAAAATTAATCTCAGTAGCATTAAAAATGGAACCAACATTCTTATCCAAAATATACCTGAAATCAATATCAGATAAAACAGCAAAAATTCCCGTACGAACACCATTAAAAGACTCATGAGCCCTTAAAATATCATAAAAAATTTCACTAATCAAATTTCCCTGAAACAAATGATTAATATCATCCAATGCAACAATCAAAGCCTTTTCAGAATCATACAATTCGTTCATAATATTATTATATACTCTTGCAAAAGGAACACCCGTCTCAGGAGGAGTATGACCAACAACTTTCTTATGAATCTGAGAAAAAATATCAAACTTAGTCGAATGCAACTGACAATTCACATACACACATATAATCTCATCATCACAATCACTCTCAGCCATCTCAAACAACTTCTTAATAGAAGTAGTTTTACCAGTAGCAGGAGGACCTAAAATAAGATTATTAATAGGTTTTCCCTTCATTAAAGCAGGCCTTAAAGATAAAGCCATTTCTCTCATCTGTGGCTCTCTTAACTTAAAATTTTCAGGAAGATAATCTGAATTAAAAACAGTCATATCCTGAAAAATTGTTTCATCATACATTAAAATATCATTTAAATTATCCACTTCATTTCTCCTCCATAAAATTATTTTATTATATTATACTGCCCACCGCAAAAGATATGAATGCAACAAACATCCCAATCTTCATAAGTTTTGAAACTCTATGCATATTCTCTTTTTCCTGATTTTTCAATGCAAGCACAGCAGAATAAATGAATATTATATCAGCAACTAAAACTATTACAAGATACACAACACTAAACACATTATAAATATATAACACTGGACTAAGCAAACAAGTCAATATATTTAGTACAACAGCTAACATAACTGCATTTCTTGAACCATACACAATAGGTAAAGTACGAGCATCTTCCTCAAGATCTCCTTCTATATCCTCTGTATCCTTAATAATCTCACGGGACAAAGTCATAAGAAAAGCAAAGAAACCTAAAAAGATACCTAAGTTAACATCCCCTGTAATAAGCCCACCATAAACAAAGGTTAAACCAGTAAGCAAAGCAACAGTAATATTTCCGATAAGACATCTCTGCTTAAAATCATAAGCATAAACTATCATTAACACTGAACAGATAATAACAGTAACTCCATTTTCAAAGGAAATAAAGAAACCAAGAATTGTTGCAATAACAAAAAGTATTAAACTATAATACAATGCATGTTCTAGTTTAATCCTACCAGAAGGTATTGGCCTATCAGGCTTGTTAATCTTATCAATTTCATAATCACAATAATCATTAATCGTGTTACCTGCTCCAGTAGCCAAAAATACGCTAATAGCCCCTAAAACAATTCCGAAAGAAAAAGTTTTTCCAATAATTGCCATCAGAACCACAGCAATCAAAGCCATCACAGCATTACCCACACGCAAAATTTCAATGTACGGATTCATAATACAATTCACTTATAAATTACTTTAATATATTATATGTACAATTTATTTTAAAATGATTTGTACAAAACTCCAGTTAATTAGAACAATCATTACAGTTAATCAAAAAATTAATGATAAAATATATGTCAAATAAATTTAATATATATCATTTATAGATATTCAAAAAAAGTGTAATATCTACATGTTGATAATAGAATAGGAGGATAAGAAAAATGTTTAATAAAAAAGCAATATTCACAGTTGCAATGCTGCTAATAATACTAACAAGCCTAACAATAATCAGCGCAACAAACACAACAGACGACAACACACACGACATATCACCACAACAAATCAAAGAAACACCAACAATAAACACAAACAACACAAAAACAATACACAAAGACACAACACAAAAAATAACACAAACAAAAAAAGCAACTAGCACAGTAAATAGCTATTCAGGATTACTAAGCGAAATTAGTAATGCTAAAACATCAACCGATGATGAATACATAATAAATTTAGAAGAAGGAGACTATACAATTTCCACACCAATAACATGGTCCGGAAGTCAAAACACAAAAAAATTAACAATCAACGGTAATGGAAACACAATTGACGGTCAAAATTCCAAAAGATTTCTAACCATAGAGGAGGATTATACAATAATCTTAAACAATATAACTCTATTAAACTGTCAAGGGGGATCTGATGGTAATATAAAAAAATAATGGAAATTTAACAATTATAAATTCCACTTTTAAAAATAATAAAGCAACATATGGGGGAATAGTATATAATGAAGCTAACGTGGAAATAATTGATTCTTTCCTTGAAAGTAATTCTGCTGAAGAGTCGGGTGGAATTTTATATAACCCTAGTGGTAATTATGATATTACTATAAAATTAAATAATTCCAAATTCATTAAAAACACTGCTAGTGTGGGTGGAATTATTGCAAGTATCAATGCATACCCACTGAATTTGGAGATAGATCATTGTGAATTTGATCAAAATAAAGCTCGTGATCATAGTTCAGCAGTAGTAGTTTCTGATGAAGCTAATGGTTATGATAGAACTAATAGAACTAAAGTAAGTATTACTGATTCCATATTTACAAATAATTCTGCTTATAGAGCCACAATATTTATTGGTGAATTTACTGTTGCTAACTTTAAAAATTGTACTTTCATTGATAATAAAGTTTCCGTTAGGGGAGGAGTTATTTATAATTACTTCTCAAGATTTACCCTAAATAATTCAAAGTTCATTAACAATATCCAAACTGACACTGAAGGTGATGATACTGGTGGGGGAGCTATTTACCAATATGGTTACAGATCAACAGTTGATAATTGTGATTTCGTTAATAATACTGCACTAGGTAAAGTGGGTGGTGGATCAATATACAAAGATCCATATGGTGCTTCCCTTAATGTTTTAAATTCAAATTTCATTAATACTTCACCAAAAGATTTCATGTTAGTAAAATCAGATGATAATTATATTATTCAGCTTAATGACACTGGAAACATGATTCCTAAAACTAGTAATCTAGTATTATTTTTGGATGATAAAAAAATGGGAGAATATGTCCTAGAAGAAGGAATTATAAAAGAAAATGGAGTTATAAAAAATTTCACATTACCAAAAGGAAAACATGAAATAGGAATTATAATGTATAATAACACTACATCCTTTTATAATAACAAATATATTTTACCATATGAATTATATCCATTATCAACAGTAACAAACATTAAAGTAATTAATGATACAATAAGAAATACTGTTATTAATGTGACAGTATCTGATGAAACAGGTACTCCAATAGATGAAGGTTTAATATATGTAACTGATAATGATGGAAATTATCTTGCAATGGGTCCTATAATCAATAATCAAACGATTATAAAATTAGATTTAGATGCAGGAGAACATCAAATCATAGCAAAATATGCAGGTAATGAAACACATACAACTTCAAATAACACAACATCCATAAAAATATTACATGATACAAATATCGACATAGAAATCATAAATAATACTGAAGGAAATGTTTCAGCAATCATAACTGTGACTGATGAAAATAAAAAACCAGTTAAACAACAAGATATTAACATAACATTACCTAATGGAACAGAAACCACTAAAAAAACAGATGATGAAGGAAAAATACAAATCAATGACAATCAATCTCCACAGGGTCAAACAAAAATATCTGCTAACATAACTGGTAACAACGAATATCAAGATGCAAATTCAACAAAACAATTTACAATATTACCAGATTACCAGAAAATTATTGACGAATTAAATGAGACAGTACAAGAACAAAATAAGACTATTCAGAATCAGAGTGGTGTTATTGATGATTTGAATAAGACCGTTCAGGATCAAGATAAGACTATTGATGATTTGAATAAAACTGTTCAGGATCAAGATAAGACTATTGATGATTTGAATAAGACTATTCAGAGTCAAGATAAGACTATTGATGATTTGAATAAGACTATTCAGAGTCAAGATAAGACTATTGATGATTTGAATAAGACTGTTAATAATTTAGAAGATAAAATTGAAGAACTTGAAGAAATTATAGAATCTTTAAACAAAACAACTCTAATAAGGGCAGTTCCTGAGGATAATACTGTTGGAAACACCAAAGTTGTAGTGGTATTAGATAACAAATTGGAAAATCCAATAGCAAATGCAACAATTACTGTTAAAAACAAAGCAGGTGAAACAATAGGAACTGGTGTAACTGATGAAAAAGGAACAGTACTAATACCTCTTAACACTTTGCCTGGAACAGAGAATATCACAGCAATTTTTGCTGGAAACAATAAATATGCAGCAAACAACACAACAGTCACTATAACAACATATAAAATTAACACAACAGTTACTGTTGATGCAGTAAATGGTGTGATTGGTGAAAGTATTAAACTTACAGCACACATTAAAGATGCGAATAATAACTTAGTATCTGGTGGAAACCTTGTATTTAAACTTAATGGTAAAACACTTAGAACTGATGGTAGTTTCAACAGTACTGCTCCGGCATGGAAATTCAAAGTAAATAATGGATTAGTGACAATTACTATCAATGCAGATTTATACTTAAGAAATGCTAAAAATTTAACAGCATCATATAGTGGTTCATACAAATATAATGAAGCAAAAAGTGATGTTGTAACAGCTCAAATCAAGAAACGTGATGCTAAAATTGCAGTAACTGCAACACCATCTAAACAAAAACAGTATAAAACAATAACTTTCACAGCAAAACTCTCTGATACAACACCAAATTATAAGAATAAAACAATGATGCATACTGGTACTAAAGTATTATTTAAAGTAAACGGTAAAACAATTAAAGATAAGAATGGAGCAAACTTACTTGTAAAAGTAAACTCAAACAATACTGCATCATATAAGTACACAGTACCTCAGGGTATGGGTGGTGTAACTAATGATGGTAAAGTGCGTGACTATAATGTTGAAGCAGTGCTTGTAAGTGATATTTATTATCCTGACACTAGAGGTACTACGACATTTAATGTTGAAAGAAGTCCTATTACGATAGGTATTAGTAAAGTTACTGTTAACTCTAAGAATCAGTTAAGTGTTCAGGCATCTATCAAGGATTATAAGAATAATTATGTGATAGGCACTAACAATGTTAATATAAAGATTAATGGTAGATCTTATGTTAATGCTAAAACTAATAAGACACAGAACTTCAAGGTATCTGGTGGTAAAATTAATTTAAGTAAATTACAAATTAATAAGGACATTAAGATTAAAAGTGTCATGATAGTTACTGGTGCTAGACAGGCATATCTTGGTCAACGTAATGAAACTAGTAAGATTGTTAAAGTTTAGTTTCCATTACTTAACCTCCCTTTTTTGACAATATTTTTTAGATTTTAGATTTTATAAATGCCTATTCATATTGGGCATAACTTTATATTATAGTAAAGACATAGTATTAAATAACTAATTTTTAACATACTTAAAACTGTGAGCGAATGAGTATCACTCATTAAGGAGTTTTAAATTAGAATATTTTCTATTATATAAATTATATTTTTTAGAATGGTCATTTAATCAGACAACAGGAGTTGAAATTGTTGTTGCTGTTGATTATTATTTTTATATAATATGATAAGTTTTAAAACATTTAATTTTAGGAT
>JAFRKG010000035.1 GCA_017431845.1 Methanosphaera sp.
TCTATGTTTGTATCTGGAAAATAATCTATTATGTTATTAGCGATGTCTTTAGCTTTATGTTCTTTTACATATTTTAGTGCTTTGTTTATTGCTTTAGAGAATGATTCTATTACTTTTGGATTGTTTTTTATATAGCTTTTTCTTGCATTGTATGCTGTATATGGAACTTCTCCTCCTAATTCTCCTAAGTATGCTACTACATAGCCTAGGTTTTGTTTTTCTACTTCTGTTGCATTTGGTTCCCCAAATGCAGTGATAAGTAAGTTCCTCAAAAAATGCCTCGCAAGCCCTTATTTTACGGGGCTTTTAGACAAGTGAATAATTAGTGAAACACTTAATATTTTACAAAAAAGATGACTAAAAATTTGGTCATTTTTTTATTTTTGCCATACATAGCCATTTTAATTTAAGATGGCTAAATTGAAAGAAAGGAGGTAAGTAATGTCTAATTGCAAAATTATTGCAGGAGCAAATCAAACAGGTGGAGTTGGCAAAACCACTACTACATTTAATTTAGGTGTAGCATTATCTAAATTAGGAAAAAAGGTATTATTAGTTGATTGTGATCCACAGGGAGATTTAACAACCTGTATGGGTTATTATAGTACTGATAATATTCCCACACTTGCTAATTTAATGGATTCAGTTATATATGATAAGAGTATAGATACTGAAAAAGTAATTCTACATCATAATGAGAATGTTGATTTAATACCATCTAATTTGGATTTATCTGCTACTTCGTTTGCTCTTATAAGTGCAATAAGCCGAGAACAAACAATGAAGAACTGTCTTAAAGAAGTTAAGAATAATTACGATTATATATTGATAGACTGTAATCCTAGTTTAGATCTGATTACTTTACATGCTTTATCATGTGCTGATAAGGTAATAATACCTGTTCAAACACATTATTTAGCTGCTAAATGTATGACACAACTACTAGGAACAGTTAATAGAGTTCAAAGACAAATAAATCCTAATTTAAGTGTTGGTGGAATACTACTAACATTAGTAGATGGTAGAACTAACTTGTCAAAGGAAACAAAATTGACTTTACAAGAAAATTATGGGAGTCGTATAAAAATATTTGATACTCAAATATCTAATACGGTAAAAGTGGCAGAAGCAACTAAATCAGGTCAAAGTATTTTTGCTTATGATAAGAATAATAAAGTTGCAGAGGCATACTTGCTATTTGCAAAGGAGGTTGAGAATATTGGAAAAGAAAGAAAACAAAATGCACCTACCATCGCTAGATGATATATTCACAACACAAAAAGAGCGAGATGAAGCCGATTTAGAAAAAGTTGTTAATATATCTATTAAAGATATTGACGATTACCCACAACACCCTTTTAAAGTTCTTGTTAATGATGAAATGCAAGAAATGGTAGATAGTATTAAAGAAAAAGGTGTTTTAGTTCCTACAATAGTAAGACAAAAAGCAGATGGTAGATACGAAATGATTTCAGGACACCGAAGAAAGAAAGCAAGTGAACTTGCAGAACTTGATACGATACCATGTATTGTTAGAGATTTAACTGATGATGAAGCAACTATTATTATGGTAGATAGCAATTTACAAAGGGAAAAGATATTACCTAGTGAAAAAGCATTTGCCTACAAATTAAAAATGGATGCAATAAGTCATCAAGGAAAAGAAACTTCTCGCCCATTGGTCGACAAGTTGAAAAGTGTTGATATTATAGCAAAAGATAATAATGATAGTAGCAGACAAGTTCATAGATATATAAGATTAACTGAACTAATACCTGAATTATTACAAATGGTTGATAATGATGTATTAAAAGAAACACCAAGTATGGCATTTAGACCTGCTGTTGAAATATCTTATTTAACAAAAGATGAACAAACTGCTTTATTAGACCTTATTGAATGTTATGATTGCACTCCATCACTTGCTCAAGCAATAAAATTAAAAAATATGAGTCAGAATAATACTTTAACTATTGATGATATGGAAGAAATTATGGAAGAATCAAAACCTAATCAAACTCCCAAATTAAAAGTTAGTATGAATCGACTAAATAACATACTCCCAAATACTCTCAAAAATGATAGAGAGCGAGAGGAATATGTTATCAAAGCAGTTGAATGGTATGACAAATATCAAAAGAAAATGCGAGAACGAAATTCACAAGAGCGATAATGGGAGTATCTACTCTAAAAAGTCCCTCCTTACAATCCACCCTAAAAAAATACTAACTATTATTACTAACTGAAAAAAAATATATAATTCGTAGTAATGACAAGAATATTTTTAAATGCTAGTATGGAGGCAAGAAAAGGAGTGATGAGAATGCAATTAGTTCGTGCATTTATTGCATTTATTGTTGTAAGTTTGTTTGTTGGTATTAGTTCAGCATTTAA
>JAFRKG010000001.1 GCA_017431845.1 Methanosphaera sp.
TATAGACTTTGAAAGTTTTCTTAGCAGAAACCCCGTTATAATTCTTATTACCATTATAAGATACTGTTACATTATTAGTGCCCACAGTCTTAGCAGCCACAGTGTATGTGAATTTACCACCAGCAACAGTCTTAACCTTAACAGTCTTACCATTAATGTTCAAGTTCAAGAGAGTATTAGCAATAAGTTTACCATTAGCATCACTTAAAACACCAGTAATTTTTACTTTATCACCATAATACACAGATTTAATACTATCAAGTTTAAGCACGAGATTCTGACGTGCCACCTTAAATGTTGTAGTGTTCTCAGCATAATTATACTTATTATCAGCATCAAAAGACACAACAACACTATTATCACCAACAACAGAAGCACGAACAGTTAAATTATATACTCCATCTTTATCAGTGGTGACTTTCTGAGCAATACCACCAACACTCACACTAACAGGACTAGAAGCAATAACATTACCATCACAATCACTAAGCTTACCAGAAATCGTGACGTTCTGACCAAACTTAGCACCAGGAATACTATTTACTGTTATAACAGCATCCTTAGCCACACTATCCTCTAACTGTTTAAGAATAGCATCCAACTTATCATTCAACTGCTTATTCTGGTCATGTAATGCTTTGTTTTGTTCTTGTAATGCCTTGTTAGCATCAGTTAAATTCTTAGCAGTACTGTCTAATTTATCATTTAACTCTTTGTTTTGTTCTTGTAAGTCCTTGTTAGCATCAGTTAAATTCTTAGCAGTACTGTCTAATTTATCATTTAACTCTTTGTTTTGTTCTTGTAAGTCATTGTTTTGTTGTGTTAAATTATTTTTAGTATCATTTAACTGTTCTGATAAATCATTATTATCCTTTGTTAAGTTATTAAGTTGTTCCTGTAAGTTCTTGTTCTGTTCTGTGAGGTTAGCTGTTTGATTAGCTAACTGTTCTTTAAGTTCATTATTAGCCTGAGTAATATTATCTAATTGTTCACTTGTTTTATTGTTTTGTTCCTGTAATTGTTCCAGTTGTTCTCGTAGTTTATCATTTTCTTTCTGTAAGTCATCTAACCTGTTTAGTACTTCGTTCATTTCACGATCAGTATCACGAATAGTAACATCCTTACTAGCACTACTACCATAAATATCACTATTACCATCGAATGTTACGGTGAGACTGTTTACACCAAGGCCTGGAGTGTAAGTGTAATTATATTCACCATCATCATTAGTAGTTACAATTACTTTAGAACCGTTAAGGTTTAATGTAAGATTAGCACCACCAATAGGAGTATTCTTACTGTCCACAAGTTTACCATTGATAACTAACTCTTCACCATACAACGGACTATTAGTCTCCAATGATATAGTACTGTTTAACATCTGAGTAATTTTCACATTACGAACAAAATCATTATAATAATAACTGCCCGTAAAGTTAGCAACAATGTACTCGTCACTGTAACCATCAGGAAGAGCAACATTAGAAGTGAATTTACCATTACTTACCCTACCAGAAGCTAACTCCTGACCATCCAAAGTAGACAATACAATCCTACCATCAGTAACATTCACTCCTAGAGCATCACTTAAAGTTAACTCAACATCTGCAACATTACCATCTACACTTACAACCGGCACCATAAGAACATCAGCCTTACTAGTATTCAAACCAATAGTAGTAGAGTTTGCATTGTATGCATCAGTACTTGGGAAACTAACGGTAATCTTACCTGAATCCAACCATTCCCTAGTAACCATTTCATCTAAAGTTGCAACACCATCAACCGTTTCAACAGTAAAAGATGAACGACCAACAGTGAAAGTAACATTAGTGTCACTTACAGAATTACCATTCTGATTAAGGAAAGTAGCAGTAACAGTTGCTTTCTCGTTAAGTTTTGCTGTGAATTCATCAACACTTATTGAAACATTGGATTTAACTACATTAATGTTTTTTGTTGTGATATTATTATTGTATCGTTTACCCTCATAATACCAAACTTTAATAGGATAACTATCAGAACCATCCACATAATCTGCAATAGGAATAATGACGGAAGTAGTACCATCTGTTAAATCCTTAATATCAATAAGATATCCATCATAATAAACTTCAACATAACCTTTACTAACAGGTTTACTATTATTCAAATCATATACAGTAATATTTACTTCCAAATTATCATCCGCAAATGCTTGATTATCAACACCTATAATAATCTGTGTATCATAACTAGGAATGTTATCCTCAACAATATTATCACCAGCAACTACACTATCATCACCCACAAGTGAAGATGCAACTAAAACATTGTTACGAACAACATTGTTACTAGAATCATCATCAAATACAATAGTATTATTCGCAGTTGTAATAATGGTGTTATTTTCAAATATAGTATTCTTAGTGTTTAATACATTTAATATATCTGATGAATTGATAATATTTTCATTAAATACAGTATTGTTTGATGAATTTAAGATTAAATTACCATTAAAAAGATTATTCTGCAAACTAATCATATTATTTTTTAATTCAACATTTTTGTTAAAAGTACAATTGATAAATTTAACATTATCTGATTCAACAAACACATTATTCTCAAAGGTAATGCCAGTAAAGGTAGTACCTGAAGAACCATCCATCAAATGAACATTAGATCCAATAATTCCCAATTTAGGCACAGCTATGAAATTTAAAGGTTTGTTAACATAAATATTTTCACGGTACAATGACATAGATGATGCACCGAATGCATTATAAGTATTAGTATATCCTACATATTTAGAAACTAAAATATTGGAATTTAATTCCACATCGGCCAGTATATTCCCATTTTTATCTAATACTGGAATATATTTCGTTAGTGCTACATAAGGATAATTTTGTAAAAAATATTTATAGTCTGAAATGATAATAGACTCATTATCTTTATTAAAATTACTTCCCAAATTAGTTTGAGCACCAATAGTAGAATTTATTAAAGACAAAGTAGATAAAGCCCCGTTTTTCTGGAATGCATGAGGAATAAACGAATTTATTAATGTTAATGATTTTTTAAATTGAGGAGTTAATGAAGCAGTTGTATTTGCAATTATTAAATCCACCATATTCTGATTAGTATCTTGAATCATATAACCTAAACCCTCATCAAAAGATACATTAAATATTAATATATCCCCATCGTTGAACATATTATCTTTAGTAGTGTAAGCTGGCCAACCATAAGAACTACTTACATCATTAAAGTAGTTTCCAATATTATCATCAGTAATATAAAAAATCCTAGACATTTTTTCAGAATTATTTATTGAAAAAAATACAGTTTCATTATTGATTGTATCTTCACCAAAAGTATTATTAGAAAGTAATTTATTATTTTTTAATGTATTATTTTCACCAGATATTGTCACCGCATATTCATCTTCAGAATAAACTACATTATTGTCCAGAGTATTGTTATTTCCATCAATTATAATATTTTTAGCAGTATTATTTTCGAATTTTACATTGTTTTGAATTGTTACTTTGTTGAATGTATTGTTGTATACTTGTACTTGTTTTAGTAATGCTCCATCATTGAATGTGTTATTTGCAACAATACCTGGGAATACAAGTTGTGGTGTTCCTCTTATGATAGTGTTATTGTTGAATATAATTGTATCTATGTTTGTTTCTATTCCATAATCTGGATCGGCATATTGTGCCATTACAGGAAACGCATTATCTATAATATTTCCTTCTATAATATGTCCGGAACCTTCCAACGCTAGACCATAATTAGTAGGATAATCACGACCCATTGTTCGAATTGTATTGTTTCTGATAGTTATATTATAATTAGATTTGCCATCACTAAAATATGTGGTTAAATAAAGTAGATTACCAGTTATACCATTCGTGTTGCTACATAGTATTGTGTTGTTTTCGATTAAACAATTGGATGCACCTGCAATTACAACATTACTATGTCCCCCGTTAGGATAATTCATAAAGTAACTGTTTTTTACTGTTATATTATTTGAACCTCCGCGGATATTAAATGAACCTACATTATTTCCAACGTTTTGTTCACATATACAAGTAACATTATCTACACATACATCATTAGCATTAATTACTCTTACTTGAGTATTATGAAAATTTATGCCAGTAATATTAGTTCCACTACCACCATTACTTACTACAAAAATATTATCATAATTATTATAACCATATCCCCCATTTCCAATTGTATGTGAATTATAATATGAGTCCCCAGTAGATGAAATGATATTTACTGGTTTATCAATTTCTAAAGCGAATTTAGAACCATCTAATTTACCCTGAATATCAATGGTATCCCCAGCTGTAACCTTATCATTAAATCTTCCATCAGTTACATAATCACTAAATGATTTTGTGTTAAGTACATGAGTATTCGTATTACTTTGTTGAAGTTCTCCAGTATTTAATTTGTTTTGGAAAGTAGATTCTGAATACATATCTTGAGTAATATTTTCAGATGTTGCATTGATTGAAGTTAATCCAATCAATACAAAAACTATGAAAAAAATACTGAATACTATTTTAGATTCTTTTATCATGGCAATCGATAATTTGAAGTTATATTTGTATTAATTCCACCATCTGCTATTCTAGGATTTAAGAAGACAAAAGTCATATAATTTTCAGTTATAATAGTATTATTAGTATTTTCCAAAATAATATCATACAAACTAGAAGTATTACTATCTGTGACATCAATAGTATTACCAATTATACTATTATTTTGAGTATTATTAAATCCATCATCTACTATTTTTATTCCTGTAGTTACAGGCCATATAGCTTCATAAATGGAACCATCCAATGTTCTTGTGTTTCCTGTTACTGTAAATGTGTTTCCAGTTATGCTGCAGTAGCTTGAGTTGTATATTCCTAGTGCCATTACAACATTTCCTGTTACTGTTGCTGTGTTACCCTGTATTATTGTATTGTCTGCTATACTTAATTCGTAAGCATATGCTACTGTTGAATCAAGTGTTACATCGTTGTTGCAGATTATGTTTCCTACTGCTTCACTTGCTTCTGGATGCCAGGTGTATGTTAGTACTGTGATTCCATATGCAAATGCTTCTCCACTTGTTGTGTTTCCACTTTCAGCTGTGCATGTTCCGATTATTTTGTTAGAACATACTTTAGAATCATTTGTAGATGATAATTGTATTCCTGAAACTAAGTTTGATCCAGTCATTGTTACATTGTTGTGGCATATTTTTAAATCTTTTGAATTTTCACTTGTTGATATTCCATATATGTAATCTGATCCTGTTATATCAATTTTGTTTTTGCTTATTACGTTATTTTGTGATGCACTTCTTACTGTGATTGCTTCCATTGTAGAGTAATCCCACATTACTGCAGGAACGCTGTTAGCAAGATTTAATATGTTTGAGTCAATGTATGAATTGTTCACATTGCTGAATACTATTCCTGAGAATTCAACTACTCCACCAGCACTCCAGTTTACTCCTTGTGGTGTACCATTCATATTTAAATTGTTGTTTGTTATTACTACATTGTCTGAATTTATAACATTTATGGAGTATGTTTCTTCTTGTGTATTTTTATACACATCAAAATCGTTGTTGTCTATTAGTACATTTGATGAAGATGTTATTGTTATTGGATTTCCAACAGTGTTTGTGTTATTAAATTTAAGATTTGATACTTTAATGTTGGTTCCACTTAATGTTATTGTTGAGTTAATGAATGTAGCATCATTATTTGAACTTGTGAATACAACATTGTTTAAGTTATCATAATTAAGGTTTACTCCAGTAAATGTTCCACTAAAATCATATGTTGTATCATTTGCTTCTATTATATTTTGAGTATTGTTAATGTTTTGTGTTTGTGTAGTTGTTACGTCCATTGTTGGAATTGTAACATCACATTCACAGCCACAGTTACAACTTGTATCTGAAACTTCTGTCGTAGTTTCTTCTGTTGTTTCAGTGCTTGGTATTGTTACTTCACTTGTTGTGTCTTCGGTTACTTCTGCTGCCATTGTTACTGACATACATAGTACTAGTAGCATACTTAGTAAAATGCTTTTTAATAATTTACTATTCAATTGTATTACCTCCATATTTATTATTTAGTAAATTATTTTTGAAAATTATTCTTTTTAATGAATAATTTCCAATAATTTTTTGGAATTCCAATTCATTCTTGAATAAATGTGGTTTTAGGTAGTTGGTTGTAATTAAATAACTTTTATGTATTTATAAAAGTTAGGTGTTCTTTGTAATCTTAGTTTAGATTTTTTTGCTGTTTTTTGATTTATTCTTGAATTTTCATTCCAAAACTTAATAATAAAGAAAAAGAATAGTAAATTATATTAGGTTAGAAAATTATTATTTTGTTTTTTTCTAATTCTAATATAGTTAGGTAGTGGCAATATTTTACGTTTTTGTGTGAAAAGTATTTTAGTAATATTATTGTCACTATTTTTAATACTGATTCTGTTTATTATTAAGTTAATATTATATTTGTCGCCCCCCCCCCCTTTAAACTATCGAAAATAATGTAAATCATAAAACTAGCCCATGTTTATTCTTTTTAGTTAAAAATAATCCATAATTATCCTTTTTTGTTATAATTTTGTATTTATGGATTATTGAATAAAATAGTATTTTTTATCAATTTTTTCTTAATATTATGTGTTATGGTTGAGTATTTAGTGAAAAGTTTGAATGATTAATGTAAGTGTGCTTAATTTTATACATTTTTTGTTATATCTTTATAATAATATATCATATAATGTAAGAGTTAGTTGTATGTTTCTTTTTGGAACAAAAGTCTTAATTAACAAGTAACTATTAATTGTTCTGGAAAACAGGTTTGCTGAGAAATGGTTATATTTAAGAGTTATTGGTTATATTTTGTTTATCTGGATTATTGCGTGTTATATTAATTATCTTGTTTTTATGAGTAAGATTTTTATTAATATATAACTAGATAGAAATTAAAATAAATATTATAGCAACAGATATTTATTATGTATATTCAATGAATAATAAGATAAATAAGATATATTGGAAGTGTGGTACTATTGTTAGATTATATTGATTATGATAGGGAAAGTCCTTTCGAACCAGGAAAACCTGCTCCTCCTGATTTGTTCATAGGACGTAGAAATACAATTACAAAAATTTTAAGAAATATACCTAAAGTTAAAAAAGGGAATACACAACATTTTTTTTTAACAGGAAAAAGAAGAATGGGCAAAACCTCAGTAACAGAGTATATTAAAAGATATGTTAAAAATAATTATGATATATTCGGAGCTTACGTATCTAATAAAGGTAATAATTCAGTAGAAACATTAACTTCCATGATTATTGAATCTATTTTTAATGAAATGCCTCAAGATTCCTTGGCAAAAAAAGTTAACAAATGCTTTGGAGATCATGTTGAAAGTATTGAAGTTAAAGGTAATAAAATTAATATTAAAGCTGATGATTTACTGGAAAAATCATTTAAGGATAAATTTCCTGAACATCTATCCGAGATATACGAAAGAGAATTATCCGAGGAATATGATGGTTTACTGATTATTATAGATGATATAAATGGATTATCTGAATCAAAAGAGTTCGTAGATTGGTATAAGAAATTTGCTGATACAATAGCTGTGAACTATGATAATTTACCATTATATTTCTTACTAGCAGGGTATCCTGAAAAATTTGAAAATATGGTTCAACAAGAAGAATCATTCGGAAGTATATTTCACTATGATTACATTGATGCTTTAACAGATGAGGAAGTATCTTCATTTTTTGAAAGCACGTTTAACCAGGAAGGATATGAAATTAAAAAAGAAGCTTTAAACTACATGGTCCAATATTCATCAGGATTACCATTATTAATGCAGCAAATAGGAGACTCAATATTTTGGGAATGTGAAACAACATTTATTGATGAAAATATTGCAATAAATGGTATTTTTAAAGCTGCTGATGAAATTGGAAATAAACAGATAAAACCCGTTCTAAGTCAAATTCAAAGTGAAAATTACGAACCCTTACTCGAAAAACTAGTTGAATTAGAACTTAGTTCATTTAAACGATCAGAACTAATTAAAATAATGAAAAATACATCAGAAAATGTGATAAAAAATTTCTTATACAAAATGGTGGATTTAGGCATATTTGAACAGGTAGGTCATAAAAATAGTGGCTTATATAAATTTAGTAACACATTATATTATATGTATTTCTTAATCAAGAAATTTAAAAAAGATCAAATGAGATAATAAGTACACATACCCCTCCACACACATCCCCTTTTTTTATAAATTTTATTCAAATATTAATGAAAGAGAAAAATAAGCATATATTTCAATAAAACAAGAACTATCTTTCAACATTAAAAAGATTAGGAAAATTTAATCCAAACTAAAACATGATATTTTTAAATAAACTTATTAGGGAGAATTATTTAAGTAAATAATTGCACTTAAATAAAGAGAATTAATGTAATTTTATGTAAAAATAGGGATTATGAAAATATATTATATTAAATAAAATATTTCAAGACAATACATTCTAATATGGCTTGTCGAAGGAATGTTTCCCATAACCAATTAGTTTTTAAGTATATTTAAATAGGATAACATATATTAAGTTAATATAAAACATTATATTTTTAGAGGTGAAATATTATGGCCGAAGGTAGGATGATTACTATTCAATCCAATTTATGTCCCTTTATTGTTGATGTTCCTAGTTATGTGAAGGATAATAATAAAGTAGATGTTGTAGATATTAAATTACAAATTTTACTAAAAAAATGTATTGACTTGTTAAACAACCCCTTAATTTCAAATACTACAATTGATGAAAATGAAAAATATTTCTTCGAATCAGTAATAAATATGTCCGATTACATTATGAATAATGATAAAACAGATCAAAATGTGACTTTTCTTTATGATCTATTAATATCCTTTTTTGATTTTGTTGAAAAAATAATACAACATCATAACAAGTTAATAAAACAGGATAGGTATACCCAATTATTTGATGAATACAACTCATTATTAATATCCCAAGAAGAGCTATTTAACAAAGAAATAATTTGTGAAGATCCTGAACCATCAGAAGAGTATCTTAACAAACTTGATACTGAAAATAAAGAATATACTTCTTTTGAAAGTTTTGATGAATTAAAACAATATATTGATGGTGAATAAAAATATGAAGATTTATTATGGTAATTTAGCTTTATCATTTTTCAAGAAAAAAAAATAAAATGTTAATTAATAGAATTCTAAAGAAAATAAAATATATTAGTCAAAATCCTTATGAAAATTTTCAAATTTAAAATGGAAAATAAACCATTAAAAAAAAAGCGAGAGTTGGACAATATAGAATAATTTTTGAAATAACTAATGAGAGTCTTATTATTAAAGATATTAATCATAGAAATATCTATGAAAAATATTAATCATAACCATAGTCATATCATATCAAGTATATATTTAAGTAAAGTATTATGAGAACCATTTATCCATAGGGTTAACTATTCATCAGAAAAATATGATAAAAAAATTTCTTATATAAAATGGTGGATAATGGCATATTTGAACAGGTAGGTCATAAAAGTAGTGGCTTATATAAATTTAGTAACACATTATATTACAGGCATTTCTTAATCAAGAAATTTAAAAAAGATCAAATGACATGATAAGAACACATACCCCTCCCCACACATCTTTTTTTATAATTTTTTTCAAGTATTGTTGAAAGAGAAAATTGAGATATATGAAAAAGTTATTTAACCAATTCTTTTGCTTTGTGTATAAATTCTTCGGCTTGTTCTAATTTTAATTTAGCTATTCTTTCATCAATGTCTACTATAGTACTGTAATCTGATGTTTCTCTTTAGGATTGGGTACCTGCAAAATTAGCATAAATTTTATGGTCAAGTTTGTTTGTTTTCACATAATTTTTGAAAATTTCATTCATAGTTCCTTTATGTCTAGTTGTCGAAATTCCTATTTTTGTAAGCATTGCTGTTGCAGCGGAGTACATTGCATAATAAGATAATGAAACTGAATCAGCATATTGTCCAATGTCATATAATTGTTTTACTGGATTTTAATTTACTGTAAGCCTTTTTCATATAATCTTTATATTCACATAAGATTAATCCCTTCTTTTAATACTCTTGTTAAAAATGAATAATTTTTTGTTTTGTTAAATGTTTCTCTTGTAATCACATGTGCTGAAATTAATTCGCCATATTCCCTGATTATGTTATAAATACCTTCAGATATTTCTGATTCAATTTCAAGATAGTCCTCAGTCACTATTAAAATATCTATATCTGATTGTTTTGTATCTTCATTACGAGCAACGGAACCAAATAAGATGGCGCGATAAATTTTATCCTATTTTAGGGAATGAACAAACTCTTTAGCAATTTTTTTTCTATTAAACATAATTATCAACTTTTTTTTAACCATTTAATTACAAAAATTAATATCATATTATTACATGTGAACTGTTAATATGTAAATTATTTTATATTATTTAATATTTTAACATAAGATATAGATAACTATTAAGCTAGGGATAATTCAGGTATTAAATATAATTTACAGAATAAATTAAATATTTTTTTATTTTTTTCATCCTATTATAATCATACTTCCGCTTATTTTATTGTTTAATTCTTTTAGATTTTTTTATGGATATTTTTTATTTTATGTTTTTTATGAAAATAGTGTAGTGATAGTCACTTTTATTTAATAAATTTAGAACTAATTTTTTTAATCAAAAAGGAGGTTTTATAAAATATTTTTATTGGAAAATTATTTTATTCAATAGAATGAATAAAAAACATACCTATTTTATTCTATAAAATGAATAAAAATTTATTTATAAAATAAAAAATA
>JAFRKG010000036.1 GCA_017431845.1 Methanosphaera sp.
AATTATACTAGTTCATAATACATAGTATATATCTTTTCATATTTAAAGATTGTCTGCATCTGACAACTACTCAAAGGGGGGTCATGACAAGTAATAATATTCTATTATCCATTGATTAATGATAAACCAATGCTGTCAAGTTAACGTTCATTTTGTGAGACTGTTTTTTCAAGGCAGTCAAGTTAAAATTTTTATCCCATCATTATCCTTTATTTTTTATATTGTAACCTATTTTTACTTTAAATTTACTTAATTCTATTGATAATTTAATTATATTTAATAATATAAGTATTTATTTAATTATATTGGTATTTAAGTATTATTTATAGTTAATTTTATATATTATGAGTTATATATTATTATTTAGTTAATTAGCATATTGTTTATTTTTATTTTTTTATTTAATTGTTTGTGGATTTGATTGATAATGTTTTGGTGTTGTAGATGTCTTTATGTGGTAATTTATTAGATAATATGGGAAATTTTAATAGTTATGTTTGTGATAAATATATTTTAGATGACAATAAGTTTGTTCGTAATCGTAAATTGACTCAGGAATGTATTATGAAATATGTTCTGTGGAATCGTGGTCGTACTACTGCTTTGGAGGCTTTGTATTTTATGGAGGAGTATTGGGGTGTAATGGATATGGATGTTTCTAAACAAGCTATTTCTCAAAGGAGGATGATTATTGATCCTCAAGCATATATTGATATTAATGATGATTTAATAAAGGCAATTTATAAGAGACCTGAAGAATTAAAAACATTTAAAGGTTATTATTTAACTGCTATTGATGGTTCCATCTTCGATTTACCCAATTATCCTACTATCCGGGAGGATTTTGCCATTGATGAAAATATTGATCATACCCATCACACAGCAACTGCTCGTGTTTCCACAATGGTTGATGTATTAAATGAATTTATTCTTAGTTCAAGTATCAGCAATAGGAAAAGGGGAGAGCTTAAACATGCCCTAAATCATGTAGATGATGTAAAAAGTAAAATCAATCTTCGAAAAACAATTATAGTATGTGATAGAGGTTATGGCTCCAAAGAATTAATGTTAAAAATAATGAAACAACATTCACATTTTGTAATACGACTTAAAAATAGCACATTTAAAGAAAAAAGAGCAAAAATGACAAAAAATGAGCAAATAATATGGATACCCTTAGATGAAACATACATTAAAACTCTTAAAGACAAAAAACTACAAAAATTCGCAATAAAAAAAGAAATTCTACGATTACGTATAATAAACATACAATTACCCACAGGAGAAATAGAAACATTAGCAACAAACATATATGATGAATCCATGACCATTGAAGACTTCAAAGAAATATACAACAAAAGATGGACCATAGAAACCAACTACGACAAATTAAAAAACAAACTACAAACAGAAAACTTCTCTGGTCGCAGAAAAATCATAATAGAACAAGACTTTTACTCAGATATATACGTATTCAACATAGCAACAACAGTCAAACACGACGTAAACCAAGAAATAGAAGAAAAACGAAAAAACAACAACAAATACAAATACAAAGATTACCAAGCAAACTTCAACATAGCAATAGGAATAGTCAAAAAAGAATTACTAAACCTTCTAACCACAGACATAGAAAAACAACAACAAACATCAATGAAAATAATCAAAATACTACAAAAACACTTAATACCAATAAAAGAAGAAAGAAAATCAACAAACAGAGAACCTGTAGACTATGGACACAAATTCACAGACAACAACAAAAGATCTTTCTAAAAAAAAATAATTCACAAAAAAACAGTCACACAAATTGAACATTAACTTGACAGCATTGAAATTAAAATATAAATCAACAAAAAAAATTAAAAAATGAATATTGAATCAACGATATTGTTTTCTTTGATTCCAAATTTTCCTTAAACTACGTTGACCACCACAATTTTGATCAAATAAATCCATATTAGTAGTTAATTCAGCAACTTTTAGACTTGCCCTACAACCATTTTTAACCAATCTCTTACCATTTGTTTTTTTCATCCTAGAAACTGCATATTCTATATCATAAGCAGAAACTACAGAAATACCCAAAGTACGGGCCAAATCATTACTTGCATGTTGTGTATGAAATCCCAATATTTTTACAGCAGGAACACCCAAAGCTCCAGCTTCTATCGTTACTCCCATTCCAGCACAATATATAACTCCC
>JAFRKG010000037.1 GCA_017431845.1 Methanosphaera sp.
GACCTTCAACAAACAGAAAAACCAAAAGACACGTAAAATACCCATACAATCTAAGAAGAAGCTTTTAAACAAAATATTTTTTTTTTTCATAGAAAAAACATTATCAAACAAAACAAATCAAAAATTAAGTTGACAGCATTGTTATTTTTTTAACTAAATACTATAAGTGTAAAATTAGTAAATATTATACACAAATAATATAACAGAATAATTATTCAACGCAAAAGTTTAAACAAAGCATAGATAAGTACTAAAGCACTAATTAATAATATAATCCTATTAGAAAAAAAGATTTGAATAAAAGAAAAAATAGGAAGAAATTAAAAGGTGATATATGTTTTCATTAATTCTATCTTAATTAATAAAAATACTCAGCATCTTCGCGTTTAGATAATTGTTTCAATTGTAACTCTATTTTATATGGAGTTAACTTTGGATCATGTTTAATAACAACACTAAACTTATCTTCAATAGTTCCATTTATTGTTTTTGTTTGATTTTTACTGTTTTTTAGATAAAGTTTTGCTCCAACTATTTTATTTACTGGTAGAGCATCATAAATTACAAGATTACTTACTTGTGCTTCAATTTCCCCATAATCCTTATTACCATTATTATATATTATATATTTTTCATATTCATTGGATATTTCTGAACGATGCTTTTTAATTGGTAAAACCACTTTAGATGCTGTTTTGTTATAAACATAAAATGTAGTAGAGTTTATTGTTTCATGAAATTCCTGATTTTCTGATAACTTGATAGTTACTTTATTGGTTCCTACAAGATTAGTCTTATAATAAACATTGAAATAACCATCATCTTTAAGTTTAGCTTTTTGTGTCTTATTTTCATTATTGAATCTTGCTTCTAGAGTAATATTATTTAAATCAATATACAATTCATCAAGACCATAATAAGCATCAGTAGGTATTATCTCTCCATAGATATTTATAGTTTCACCTACTTTTAAAGGCATGATAAAATAAGTCTCTATATATAATTCAGGCATAAATTTTGCAGATGTATAATTTTTAATTCTTTTTGCAGGTGCAAATATTTCATTTCCTTCAAATACAACTATTAACTGATTTGATCCTGCTGATAATAATGTATTCTCACAATCAAATTTTCCTTTTTCATCAGTCATCCAATGATACATATAGCCATACTGTCCATACCTTATTTTATACTCAGATAATGATGGATAAACATATACAAATTCCTCCTTCACTGGATTACCATCTTCATCTGTAATTTTTCCTCTTACACATATACTTTTTCCTGCACGAAGCTTGCTCTCGTTTAATATTTTGAATGTTATTATTGTATTTATACGATTTACTTTGAATGTAGTTTTTGTTTTTGTGGACAAGTAGTTGGCATTACCAGGAGAAATTACTGTTATATTATTGGTTCCTGTTTTGTTTGCCTTTATTGTTTTTTGGAATGCTCCTGTTTTATCTGTTTTAATAATATATTTTTGGTTGTTTATTTTTAGTTGTATTTTTTTGCTAATTACTGGTTGGTTTTTTATGTCTACAAGTTTACCAGTTATTTTTACATTCTTTTTGACTGTTGCATTTGTAATATTGTTAAGGATTATTTTTGTCGGATTTCTATATACACTGAATTTTGTATAGTTTTTATTTTGGTAATATATGTCACTTACTAGTACTGCTTCTATTGTATGATTTTTTGTTGTTCCATCATTATTTATTGCTTTCATTACTCGTGGTATTGTATAATTGTATGTTGCCTTGTTGTTTTCTATTTCTACAAGTATTTTTTTTCCTTTATTGTTTTTTAATGTTTTTCCATCTATTTTGAACAGTACTTTTGATCCAGTGTTTAATGCCGTTTTGTTTTTATGTCCTAGTGTTGTGTCTTTTATTATGGTTTTGATTGTTATTGTTTCGTAGTGTTTTTGTTTTTTGGGTGTTGCTGTTACTGTTAGTTGTGCGTTTCGTTTCTTGATTTGTGCTGTAACTATTCTACTTTTGGCAGCAGTGTACTGTTTTGTTCCACTGTATATCGCAGTTATGTTTTTAATGTTTCGTAGGTATAGGTCTGCTGTGATTGTTATTCTTACTTTTCCGTTTTTTACCAGGAATTTCCATGGTGTTTCTGAGCTGCTGAAGCTTCCATCTTTTTTCAATGTTTTACTATTCAGTTTGAATACCAGGTTTCCACCAGTAACTGGTTTGTCTTCGTTGTCTGTGATGTTTGCTTTTAATGTTATGTTTTCTCCTACTATTCCACTGATTGAGTCAACAGTTATTTTAACATTCCTTTTTCTTGTGTTTCTATTGTTTGCTGTTTTAACGTTTTTATTATTGTTTGTTTTTATTGTTTTTTGTGAGGTTTGGATATTATTATTTGTTTCGTGACTGGATGGGTTTATTGTTTGTTGTGTTTGTTTTTCTATAGTGTTGTTGTGTTCGTTTTGTACTTCACTTGCACATGCTATTCCATCATTAACTGTAATAATAAAATAAATAATAATATCATTTTAGTGTTCTTATTCATTTTATTACCTCTGTATTTTTTTAGATTATTTTATGGTTTAATCTATTGTTGTTATATTTGATTTTATTATAATTAATAGTTGTTTATTATTTTTTCTTTGATTAATTTATCATTTTTATTGTATTGGA
>JAFRKG010000038.1 GCA_017431845.1 Methanosphaera sp.
TAAGTTTGTTTGTTGGTATTAGTTCAGCATTTAATGGACAAAATTATGTTGAAAACAAAAATGAGGAATCAACAAATTATGTGGAAAAAGTTGAAATTGATAACATCAGCGATAACGAATCCACAGAAATTGTTGATAAAGATATTTCAGAGCAACCTGTTGAGGAGAAAAAGACAATTAACAATTCTTTTTCAGCAAGTAAAGAAGAAAAAGTTGAAAACAAGAAACAAGAAATTAAAAAAACTGAAACTAATAACAAGCAATCAACAACAAAACAAAACGAAATAATTATTCAAGAAAATAGACAACCTGTTGAAGAAAAGCAAGAACTCTCACAAACAAATACACAAGTTGAAGATAAATCTCCTACTGATAATTCATCTACTGATGATAAAATTAACTCACTTTATTATTCAATTACCAAAGGTAATCCTGAATATTCTAGTGATACTGCTTGTAAAACAGCAGGACGAAAAATTCAAGACAAAGAATTAGATGAAATATTGGATTGGAACGAAGAACACCCTGATAATCCTAAAACTCGTGTTATTGGAAGTGTGATGTGTATTACTGTTATGAAAGATGGTAAAGAATATTGGTTTTTACATTTTCTAACTGTATCAGGCGAAAACTTGGATAATGAATTAAAAGCAAAATATAAGTAAGTATTATTCGGCTAGTATAAAAGATACTAACCGTTTTTTTATGCCTTTTTTTCATCTAGGCATACAGTAAAGGAGGAAAAGATAAGATGAAGAAAATAACAAAATGTATGTTGTTTGCATTAACTCTATTAGTTGGATTTACAGTTAAAGCTAATGCAGTATCAGCAGCAACATTACATCAAGAAAATACATCATATTACTATGATAGATTTTATGCTGATGGTAGTGAACATTCTTGGTATTTTAAACATTATACAATGGATAACGAAGTTGCATATTGTATAGAGCCAGGAGTTCATGAGGGAACAACCTACCCACAAACTAATTATGCTGCAACAGGTTTACCTGATTCAATTAAAGAAAGAATACTTTTAATTGGATATTATGGATACACATATCCAGGACATCAAACTGAACAATATCGTATGGCAACACAAGGTATGCTTTGGGATACTATTATTGGTGTTGGCGATAATACTAGATTTTCAACTGCTCGATATGGTGCAGGAACAATGGTAGATATATCAGCAGAAAGAAATGAGATTAAAAGATTGATAGAACATCACTTTGATGTCCCTTCATTTAATACAGGAGTTTATAAACTTCAAGTTGGTGAAAGTTTAACACTTACTGATACTAATGGTTTATTATCAGAGTTTAATGTAAGTGTTAGTGGTGCTAATTACAATATAGATGGTAATAATATCACTATTACTCCTACTCAAAGTGGAAAGTTAGATGTAACATTTGAAAAGAAAATGCCATATTCTGCAAGTTATAAAATATTTTCTGGCGATGGTATTCAAAATATGTTAGTTCCAGGTATGGTTGATCCTGTTATTGCAAAAATAAGAATTAACAGTTATACAAGTCCTGTTGAATTTGAAAAATTAGATGTTGAAACAAACTCTAATACACCACAAGGACAAGCAACATTAAAAGGTGCTAAATATGGTGTTTATGAACAAGCAACAGGAAATCAAGTAGCAACAATGACTACTGATGAAAATGGTTATGCGATTAGTGAACCAATATTAGAATATAAAGAATATTATATTCAAGAAATAACTCCTAGTGAGGGTTATTTATTAGATAATACTAAATACAACTTTGATATGCGAGGAAAAGAAAGTGAAAGAATTACAGTACATGAAAAAGTTGTAAAGAATTATGTAAGTATTTTAAAACAATATGACTTTGATGATTGTAATACTACATTTTTAAATGCAGAAAGTGGTATTCAATTTGAAATATATTATCCTAATGGAAATCTATTTGATACTATCACTACTGATAAAAATGGTTATGCAACAATTAACCTACCTTATGGTGTATGGAAGTTCCATCAAGTAAATACAACAACAGGTTTTGAAAAAATATATGATTTCTTCATTACTGTTGATTATGATAGCCAAAGTGAACAATATCATAATATTTTAAATAATGCCTTATCTGCTTATTTACAAGTATTTAAAATTGATAGTGTTACAGGTAAAAGCATTGCATTAGAAGATACTACTTTTAAAATTTTTAATAAAGATAAAAATCAATATGTATCTCAATTTGTTGGTGGTAAAGTTTATAATGAATTTAAAACTGATGAAACAGGAAAATTCACAACTTATTTAAAATTGGAAAGTGGTAATTATCAACTAATAGAAGTATCTAGTCCAAAAGGATATTTACTTGCAAAAGATGGTGTTGATTTTACTATTGGAAATGAAACACATTTTTCATATACCACTTATGGTCCAATTATTACTATGTATTTCAACAATACTCCAATAAGAGGTAAAATTGAAATTCATAAGAGTGGCGAATTATTTACTGCCAAAGATGAAACATTTGATTATAATGGCAGAAAGTCATTAGATGGAATTGTTTATACAATTTATGCTGATGAAGATATTAAAACATCAGATGGTCAATATATTTATTATGAAAAAGATGAGTTTGTTGGAACTATTATTACAAATGCTGATGGTTATGCAGTAAGTGAAGCACTACCACTAGGAAAATATAGAGTTCAAGAAGCTCAAACAAAAGATGATTATAAGTTAGATGAAACAA
>JAFRKG010000039.1 GCA_017431845.1 Methanosphaera sp.
AAGATGGGTAATCCTCCATTGCCTGTTGACCTGGGTTATCATAAGAAGATTACTCTTTCTCTTATTGATGGAGTAAGTAGTGTTGAGGCTTTAACTTTTAATGTTATAAATGTTGTCAGAGGTTTAGGTGGTAAAAAATGAATTCTAGATTACTTTTATTATTGGTGTTGTCTTTGATGATTATCCCTGTTTCCTGTGCTGAGGAAGTCAGGTATGATGATTTTAGTTATGATGTTGAGTTCATGCCCACTGCTTTTGTTTTTGATTATAATGATCATAATACAAGTACTTATGAGGGTGATATTGGCTTGAAGTATGCTTATGCTAACAGTTCCTTTGATAATCATACGTATATTATTCCTACTGAACGTGTTCGTGGTATTGCTTATGCTACTAAGGGCAGCTTTAAGTTCACTGAGCCTATCCTAATTGATCATGGCCCGTATCGTGACTGGGATGATAAGTATGTTATTACTGGCTTGAAGTTTAAGAATGGTACTGAAATTCCTTATCTTGGCATTGAAAGTACTGGTTTGACTAAGGAGCAGATGTCCTATTTTGATAATTATTATGAGCAAAGGCAGGATTATCTGGCTCAGCAAGAGGCTTATGCTGCTGAGGACTTGTATGATTATGAGACCAGTAAGAGTAGAAGTAGTAGTGGTAGGTCTAAGTTTGGTTATTATGTTGGTACGGGTGGTAGTGGAGTTATCTATAATCCTTAATAAAGGTTTTCCACAATTTTTCATCCCCCACCCCTTTTTTTTCTTTATGGGTATTAACTTTTTTTCTGAGTGTTTATTTCTTCTATGAGTATTTTTTCTGTTATTTTTACTGCTGATTCAACCATTTTTGGGCAGAAAGTTGTGAATAATTCTTTATCCTGTGCGTATTGTATTCCTTCTGGTGTTGAAATGTCACATCCGAGTAGTGTGTTGCATATGTATGAACCGTTTTCTTTTTCAAATTCTTCTAGGAACTTGTCACATACCTTGTCTGATCTTATTTTACTTTCAATGTCATTAATTTTACTTTTTCCATATTTTAGTCCGAGTACCATTAGTGCCCCTGTACATGCTCCACATACTTCACCTTTTCTCATTCCACTGCCGAAGCATCCTCCAATTTTTAGTGCATATTCCTTTTTTACTCCGTATTCTTCTGAGAATGCTGCAAATACTGCTTGTGAGCAATGATATTTTTGTTCAAATAATTTTAATGCTTCTTCTACATGAGTCATGTGTGTATCCTCCATATGGCTTTATATATATTATAAACATATTATTATATATTAGTATATTTTATTATTTTATGTATTTTTGGTGATTTACTTTGGTGGATGGCTGTTTGATTTGTAATGGTGAATTAGAATATTTATCAAATGATGTTATGATGGAATGTGAGTTATGTAAGAAAAATGAAGCTTCTAAAACAAGGTGTGTTAATGGACATTATGTTTGTAATGAATGTCATATGAAGGGATTAAGTAGTATTTTGAGTCTTCTATTAGAGGAAACTTCAACTAATCCAATATGTATACTGGATAAGCTTATGTGTATGGATTTTTGTCACATGCATGGACCTGAACATCATACTCTTGTTGGTGCTTCTCTTCTCACGGCTTACAGTAATGCTGGTGGGGATGTAGATTTAAGGGAATGTTTAATAGAGTTAATGAGAAGGGCTAGGGATGTGCCTGGTGGTGTATGTGGTTATTGGGGTGCTTGTGGTGCTGGTATTAGTGCTGGTATTTTTGTTTCCATCATTTCGGAGAGTAATCCTTTGAGTGTTAAGCCGTTTAGTTTATCTAATAAGATGACTTCTCTTGCACTGAGTAGTATTAGTGAGCATGGTGGGCCTCGTTGTTGTAAGCGTGACTCTTATCTTGCGGTGTTGTCTGCGATTGATTTTGTTGAAGAGAATTTTGGTATTGTTTTAGAGAGGGAGTGTGTTGTTTGTGATTTTAGTGAGTTTAATAATCAGTGTTTAGGGGAGGGTTGTGTTTTTTATAAGTCATGATAATTCATGGAATATGATGTGTTTGATTATTCAAGTTTAATTAACTACTTTTTTTTTATTTGCTTTTTGTTTCTTTTATTTCGATTTAAACTTTAAATAAGTGATGTTTAATTTATTTGTTTATTTGTGTATTTTCTTTTTTGAATTCATTACTGTTTATCCATTCTTAAAATCTTTAGTTAAGCCTAAAATTCATATCCTTTATATTAAATGAAAACATAAATAAATGTATACAAGTTTATATTATAAAATTAAAATTAGGTGATTAAATATGGCAAACCCATACACAATAAAAGACAACTGTGCAGGATGTGGATTATGTTCTGAAGCATGTCCAGTAAACGCAATTACAGAAGGTACTCCTTACACAATAAACCAAGAAACCTGTGTAGGATGCGGATTATGTGCACAAGCTTGTCCTGTAGACGCAATTGAACAAGTAGCATAAGTTTTTTTATTTTAAAATTCTTTAACATAACCCCCCATAAATTTTTCTTATAAGAAAACTGTTTTTTTTATGTAAAATTAGTATGATTATATATATTTTTAAAAATTAGATAATATTATATTTTCTATAGTTTTTAACCCGTTTCGGGTTGATATTGAATTTTATATGAAAATTATTGATTCATAATTTATTTTAGTTCAAAAAAAAAAGATTAAAATCATTAAATTAATTTAATTTTAATTTAATGTTCCCCTTTATTATATGTTAATTAAAAGCGATAATATGAAAAATAATTTTTATACCCATAAAGGTATACTATTAATTTTATTAAAACTGTTATATATAATTATACCATACTCCATATTTAAATTATTTAAA
>JAFRKG010000040.1 GCA_017431845.1 Methanosphaera sp.
CTTATAAGTCTTCTTCCAATTGGTATCCGACCATAAAGTAGCGTATGATGTTGTGGACTCTAAAACAGTACTGTTTTGAGCATGACTCATCTTTTATCACCATCCTTTTAACAAACATTTCTTTAGTTTTATTTTACACGTTGTCTACTCTTTGAAAGTCAGCCATGTTTCCATGCCTGCCACAAGGGACAGATATCCGTTCACAGTTAATAATTTCCCTGTTTTCCTGCTATCTTTCGATGATAACGGCATTCGCTTCCTTCAAAATCCTCTACCACCTGAGGAATTCCACTTCATTCACAATCCGCTTACCTAAAAAGACTAATTTCTAGGACTTCAGATGGCTTACCGGGTTAATCTCCCATCAGATACGAATAAGGTAAGGTCCGAACTTTACACCGGCAATTCTGCAGGTTGTGTGTTATAAGTATAACTACAATACTTATTTCCTAATTGCAATCGACAGTAGCACTTATTAATGTGCTTTGTATCCCACCTATCGTCAGTTGTCACGATGCTTTCATTCGTTCACTTTAATTAACCATTCTTATTCTTCCTCTAGCCCTGATAACACTGGATACTAGTGTTTCATTAGACATTTTGATCATGCAACTTCCTAGACTCGTTACCAAGCTAGGAATTTCACAGGAGGAAATCCCAACACAACAGGGGTTGAAAGAGCCCATTATAATGAGTCTTTCACTGATACAAGAGTAGGGAAAAAGGAGACCCTATCCCGTCGCACATAGTTTTCAAATGCTCTCTCTCACTATTTGTTTATATTATGGTTATTTAATAATTATTATTGTGTGTTTTTATAATTTGTAAAAAATTTTAAAAAACCCGTTTTTGGATGTGATTTATGTGTTTTCTGAATATAATACTGTTAATAAAGGTATTGTGGTTAAATTGTATCCTGATGAAAGTATGAGGGATAAAATTAATCAGAATATTGGTAATGCCAGGTTTACTTGGAATAAATTATTACAGGAATATCAGGAAACATTTGAATTGTTTAAAAAACAAGGATACACAAAGTTACAATGCAACATAAAAACATTCAATACAATGTTGAATATGCTGAAAACACAATATTCATTCTTGTATGAAAGTGAGTCAAGCAGTTTGCAGCAGGTTTTCCGTGACTTATTACAGGCATTTAAAAGATTCTTCAATAATACATCCAGTTATCCTAGATTCAAATCCAAAAAGAATCCTAAACATAGCTTCAGAATACAAAACAACAATAATATCAAAATACAGGACAATATAATTGTTTTACCAAAATTGGGACAAGTACATTACAGAACCAGCAACCATTATAAAAAACTACTAAAAGAATCTAAAATCAACAATGTAACAATTAAAAAGGAGCACGGTCACTTTTATGCAGTTTTCAGCATCGAGACAAATGTAGAGACAATGGATTATACTTATAATATTGTGGGAATTGATCTTGGTATGAGAACATTAGCAACCCTCAGCAACGGACTAAAGATAGCCAATTTAGACACGCGCCATGAGGATAAAATGATTAAAAAATACCAAAAAAGCCTATCACGAAAAAAATACAACAGCACCCGCTACAACAAAACACTAAAAACACTAGGAAAATGGATAAAAAGAAAAAATAACCGCATAAAAGACGCATACCACAAATTAAGCCATTACATAGTCAAAACATACGACCTAATCTGTATGGAAACACTAGATATACGCGAAATGTTCGAACAAACTGATTATAGCAAAAAACTACAAAATATCAGCTGGTACAAGTTATTGGAAATGATAAAATACAAATGCCAATGGTACGATAAAATATTCATCCAAATAAACCAATGGCACCCATCCAGCAAAAACTGTAACGTATGCGGATATTACAACAAAGATCTAGGTGACGAAAAAAAATGGACCTGTCCACACTGCAAAACACAACACGACAGAGACATAAAC
>JAFRKG010000041.1 GCA_017431845.1 Methanosphaera sp.
AGCTGGGTTTAGACCGTCGTGAGACAGGGTGGTTGCTATCTAATAGAAGTGTTTTGTTGCTTGAGCGGAAGGTGGTTCCAGTACGAGAGGAACGAGCCGTCGGTGTCTCTGGTCTACCAGTTGTCTGATAAGGCATTGCTGGGCAGCTACGCACTATGATAATAAAGGCTGAAAGCATCTAAGCCTGAGGTATTCCGTGAAAATAAGCAGCTTTTTTAGGGTATGAGTAGAAGACTTGTTTGATGGGGCTGGGATGTAAGCTTCGAGATTTTTTCGAGTTGTTAAGTCCGCGGTTTCCAACACCCGATTTTTTCACAAATTTCATATTAAATATAATTACAAACTAGGCAAAATATCTTAGTTATAAGTTCTATTTTATGCATAACATATCATGATTAATGATTAGTATGTTTTATATGGAATATTACAAAGTTTCTTTTGATTCTTAGTATATTCTAGTTAGGTGTATTCAGTATTTGGCTTTTATGTTTCGTTTTTTTCTGGATATTTACATTTATCGATTTTATCTGGTACGGCGACCATAGCGATAGGGTCACATCTGATCTCGTCTCGATCTCAGTAATAAAGTCTATCTACGTTCTGTTTTGTACTATAGGTGGTAAGCTTATGGGAATTTCGGAAAGTTGCCGGCCTTTAACTTTTATTTACTTGCTTGTTTTGTTTATTGTTTGTTTGGAATTTATTATGTAGTTTTTTCTGATTTTTGTAATGAGTTCATGCTTCTAATTTTTATCCTTTTTATTTGTAATTAGTTAAATAGTTTGTTTACTTCTTTTTATTATACTAATTATCTTTTTTCATGTTTTAGTTCTTGTTTTATTTTTAATTTATAGGATAATCTTTTATTTGTTAATATTCTATCAAGATTTTATGTATTTGCTTTACGAAAAAAATTAGATTAAATAATATTTTGCATCGAAAATAAATATATACACTTTTGTTATATCTAAATATTTTTTTTGGTGAAAAATGTATGAAATTAAAATTTAAAATTTTTATTATTAGTTTAATAATACTGATTTTATTTAGTATTTCATTTGTAAGCGCTAGTCAAAATGATACATTAACAACTAGTGATGCAAATAATATTTTAACTTCTAATGAAGATAAAATTCTAACAGAATCAGTAAATAATAATATTCAAACTAAAACTAATAATAAAACTAAAATTGACACTAATGATGGTGAAATTCAAACAAAAAATATTAAAAATATTTAATTTGATATTTTTTGAGTAATGATCTGTTATTAAAAATAGTATTTTTTTGATAAAAAGTGGAACATTAATCATTTTTTCCTTCTAAAAAATATTTTTTTTTTAGTATGACATGAAGATTAATGTTCCCTGTTTTTGATATAAACTTATATTATTCAATATTGTTTGTAATATACAAACAATTATTATATCTTATTTAATAGTATATTAATGTTTTTAATGTTTGTTTAGCCTAAATCTATTCTATCATACTTTTTTTTATTTTTAGCTAGTAATTATTGATTAATTTCTTTGTAAAAATAGTTTTTTAGATAAAGGTTACAAAGACAGAAAAATTATGGAAATTTCTACTTTATAACCTATTTCTTAATGAATATATTTATGTATCATTATAATACATTGATTAATAAATATTAATCAATTATATTGTTGTTTAAACTTTATTATATACTTTGCATATTAATCTATTATAGTAAGATTATCCTATATATTTATAGGTGTTGATATGAAGACTGATAAAAAGAAAAAATTGGAGATTTTATTTATTGATGATATCAGATCTCTTCATAATAATTTATTATCAGATAAGTCAAATCATTATCTTCAGAATATGTTGTTTAATTTAAGACTTTTATTTAGGTATAATAATCGTGATTTAGATGTTTTGATTGACTTTTATTATTATGTTGAGGATATTTTGAATAATAATATTTTATTGGATTTTGATGAGTTGAAGATTCTAATTTATAGGATTACTGATTTGGTTGTTAATTTGGATGATTATGATGTTCGGGGCAATACTTTAATCACGGAGTCTTGTTCTAGTCTTTTACAGTCTTTGTATCTTGAGTTGGAAACGTACAGGTTGGCTGATAAAACTAGTGAATCTAGTGTGTGGAAGAATATTCTTGTAAATCAACTCAAGAATCAGGTTGTTGATTTCGAGTTGCTAATACGTATTTTGGAATTGTCTAATGAGGATGATGTTAAGGGTATTGTTCTAGAAATTTTGGAGAATAATTATCCATTTGAGTTTGCTACTTATAAGGCTCGTAATGGTATTTTAATTGTGTAGGTGTTTTTTTATGGAGTATAGAGTTTCTGGTAAGACTGGTGATAAGATTTCATTGTTGGGTTTTGGTGCTATGCGTTTAAAATCTAGTGGTGGTCGTGTTGATATGGATTTAGCTACTGATTTGTTAAGGTATGCTATTGATAATGGTATTAATTATATTGATACTGCTTATTTGTATGGTAACGGTTCTGGTTCTAATGAACGTGCTATTGGTATGATTCTTGAAAGTCTTGGCTATCGTGATAAGGTTTTTATTTCTACTAAGATGAACAGGTTAGCTATTCATTCTCGTGAGGATATGGATGTAATGTTTTCTAATCAGTTGGAGAATTTATGTACTGATCGTATTGATTATTATTTTATTCATAATGTTATTTGTTATGATGATGTTGTTTCATTGATTGATATGGGCTTGTTTGATTTTATTGATGAGAAAAAGTCTAGTGGTCAGATTGTTAATATGGGTTTTTCTTATCATGGTTCTTTGGATGATTTTAGGAAGATTTTGGATCTTTATGATTGGGATGTTACATTGTTGCAGTATAATTATTTTGATGATAGTATGCAGGCTGGTATTGAGGGCATTCGTTTAGCTTATTCTAGGGGTATGGCTGTTGTAATTATGGAGCCTTTGAAGGGAGGTCTTCTTGCCGGTAATATGCCCGTTGAGGTTCAGGATTTGATTGATGCTTCTTCATCTACTAGGAGTAATGTTGATCTTGCTTTTTCATGGATTTTTGATACTCCTGAGGTTACATGTGTTCTTAGTGGTATGAATTCCATGGATATGTTGGAGGAGAATATTGATATTGTTAATAGGCATGTTGATTCTTCTTTGAGTGATGATGAGGTTGCTTTGATTGGTGAGGTTAATGATGTTCTGCATCGTTTGAATAAGATTAATTGTACTGGATGTAATTATTGTATGCCTTGTCCTAGGGATATTAATATTCCTTCTATTTTCAAGTTGTATAATGATAAGTTCTTGTTTCCTGAGGATAAGGTTGCTGGTGTAAATAACAATTCATTACTTTATGTGGGTAATATATTGGGTGTTACGGGTAGTCCTCATGATGCTTCATTATGTGTTGATTGTGGATTGTGTGTTAGTAAATGTCCTCAACAGTTGGATATTCCTGGTTTGATTCGTTTAGTTGATAAAGATTTTCATGGTAAGCTTTTTAGGCCGTTAATTCCAGTGATTAAGAGGGTTATGAAGTTTGTATTATAAAAAAAAGTTATTAATGGGGGAGGGGTATTGTTTGAATATTTAATCTTCTTCATATACTTCTATGCATTCACCGGTACAGTTTTCTTCTGCTTCTTCGTATATTGATGCATCTTCTACTTTTAATTCGTCGGTGTTATCGTCTCTTTCTGCTCCAATTAATGTTGCTTTGTCGTCATCGTCGAATGTGAATTTTGTTTCGTCTATTTCTACGCAGTGTCCGCACATTGTGCAGTCGTCTCTTTCTAATATAACTTCATACATATTTTTTTTTCCTCCTTAATTAAAAAAAATATATTTAGTAGGTATAGTATCGGTTGTATTTATAATTTTGTAACTTTTTAAGTAAATTTTAGAATAAGTTAAGGGGAGTGGAGATTATTGTTTTATTGGAGTGTTGGGTACAGTTTTATTCTTTGTATGTTGCTTACTTCAATGTTGCTTATTTTTAGGCTTAGTGTGTCAAATCCCAGGAATAGTTTTGTGTTTATTAGTGTGTTTGCTGTTCCTATTATGTGGTTTAGCTGGTCGTAGCAGGTTGCTGCTATTTTTATGTTATGGTATTTGTCGGGGTTTTTTATTCTTATTTCACCCACTATCTCTATGTCAAAGTCAGATTTTACCAGTACTGACGTGTTTGTTATTGTCATTCCTATTTTTCGTTCAATATCTTGTAGTTGTTCGATGAAAATATTGTTTGCTTCATGGGATGTTTCATATTTTTCATAGTTGGTAATGATTATATCATCTTTTGGTTCTTCCTTATCCTGTGTGTCATACTGTATCATTTCTGGTAAGATGATTATTATCGCTGTCTTTGTAACATCAATGTTTAGGCTAATATCAAATGTATTGAAGTTTCCATGATCCACGTTTATAATTGTTTCATTTTTTGTTAGCTGTGCCTTGTTTTCATCATAGGATATTGCTGATAGTTGGACGCTTTTATTGTCTAGTTTATCGTTTGTTGTGATTTCTCCCATTATTTCCAGTGGTCCGTTAAAATCATCCAGTATAACATCAATATTTCTGAGTATTAATCCCATGTCTGCTTCTAATTTTTTGTTTCTTCTTAGTTTTCCCTTAATCTGTGTTTCTAGCTGTATTAATTCTTCGTCTCGTTCAGTGTTTTCTTCATCGTTTGTATTGACGTATAATTCTTCATCATCAAGGAATGTTGGTTTTTCGTTTTTTTCTCCCAGTAGTTCTCGGGTTATTTCATCTATATCATCATCAAATAAGTTGTTAGTGTTTGAATCAATTATTTCTCTTGCTAGACTGTCTGCGTATAAGTGATCCATTTTTATGTCATTGTTTGTTGAGTTATTGTCTACTTGTATGTACATTATTTCGCCACAGTATGCACAGTAGTCGTATGAATCATCATTTAATTCTCCACAATTTGAACATCTTTGCATTGTTTTTATCCCCTTATATATTTTGATGCTTTCTTATAATATTTTATAATTGATATGCTTAATAAATTTTAGGAAGGTATAATTAGTTGTTTTTGGTATATTAATTATTAGGTGATAATGATGACTGAAAGAGAAGAAGTTTTTGATTATTTGCAAAAGGCTGGCGTATTATTTTTAGCTACTGTTAAGGGTGATAAACCAAAGAATAGGCCTATAGGTTTTAAGATGCTTGTTAATGACCAGATTTATTTCTTAACGGGTGAATCTAAGGATGTTAATGCGCAGATGATTAAAAATACTAATGTTGAATTTGTTGGAAGGTTTGATGAGGGCTTTATTCGTTATTATGGTAGGGTTGTTTTTGATGAAGATTCTGATGGTGAGCTACTAGGTAAAGCTTTTGAATTAATGCCTATGCTTGAAAAACTTTATGGTGAAGGTTCTGAAGATACTGCAGTTATTTTCCATGTGGGTAAAGCTACTGCAGAAATTAGGGACATGTTTGGTATTAAAAAAGCTTATAATTTCTTAAATTAATAAAAAAAGTTTTGTTATGGGGATTTTATAATAGTTTTTCTTCCCATTCTTTTTCTTTAAAACCGGTTAGTATAATGTTTTCTGTTATTATTAATGGTCTTTTTACTAGCATTCCATCTGTTGATAGTATTTCTATTTGTTCATCTAGTGTCATTTCAGGTAGTTTGTCTTTTAGTTTTAGTTCTCTGTATTTTTTGCCGCTTGTGTTGAAGAATCTTTTTATGGGCAGTTCTGATTTTTCTATCCATTCTTTTAGTTCGTCTTTTCTTGGATTGTCTTTTATGATGTCTCGGTCTTCATATTCTATGTTGTGTTCGTCTAACCATTTTTTTGCTTTTTTGCAGGTACTGCATCTTGGATATTCTATTATCAGCATGCTTTTTTTCCTCTCTAGTTTTATGTTATTATCTTTTTTCTGTTTTTTGTTATTTATTTTTTTATATTATTCATGTACATTATGTACATTAAATACATTTCATACATATCATACATAATGTAGTAAATGTACATAATTTTATATATTAACAATTATAAATATAATCTCATGAAAGATTACACAGTAAAAGCAAGGCAACGACAAGGAACCAAATCCATTGACTTAACATTACCTGCTGATATTAGTAAAGAATACTCTATTTCTAGGGGAGACATCTTTAAAATAGATCCTGTGTTTGAAAACGACACTTTAAAATTAGAATACACATTAATATATCAAAGAAATAAAAAAGAGGACTGAAATGTATCAAAACAAAATAACACATAATCTTTTCATCAGTTACTACCATGTTGATCGATACTTTAGAGACAAACTAAGTAAAATATTAGAAAAAAACTTTAAAACACATTCATCCCCACATAACTATGCAATATGCCATAACTTTGAAAGATACACCGAAGAACTAAGAAAATCCACATCACAAGAGGACATATTCATAGTTCTTGTGGGAAATGAAACATATAAATCACGAAACGTGGATTGGGAAATAGATTTTGGACTTCATGAAAATGCATGCATGATGGGATTATGCTTACCAACAAACGATGATTACCTAAAAAAAGAAATTAATCCTAAAATAATACCTAAAAAACTGGCAACTAACATATACTCAGGTTATGCATCATACTTTGACTGGACAGAAAATTACGAAGCAATACAATCATATATAGAACATGCCATAAAAAATAAGATAAACAAACATGCATTATTCATCTAAAATTATTCCCGTAAACATTTAATATTAAGTACAATATATTACACTTATATATTTAATGTATTAAAATATAGGTGAAAAAATGGCAGAAAATAAACATCCACATAAAAATGTAATCGATAATTATGAAAACATATACCCAATGGTAACAATAATAGATCAATCAAAAACAACATATGTACGTGAAAACTTACCAATACACTTACATGCAAGTCAAATAAAACTATTGAAAGAAGCAAACAAACACCAGAAACCACACCATAAAGCAGTTAGAATAAACCAATACAAAAAACTCAAAGAATCAGAAAAAGAAGATAAACTATTTGAATTACACACAGAATTATACATAAAAAAATATGAAAAACTAGAAAATAAAGGTTTACTAACAGTTAATACAGATACTGATGAACTTCCATTTGATGCAATTCTAACAGAAAAAGGTGAAGAAATACTAAAACAAATAAATGAATTAGAAGCACAATGGGAAGAAGTAGTACTTGAAGGTGTTGAAGATAAAGAAAAACTACTTGAACAAATAAAAATAGTAGCAAATAATGCTTTACCAATCAACTATAATCATAAAAAACAACAGAAATTCGTATTCTAATTAAAACATCATCACCCTCTTTTCGATTTCTTTTTTTCTAAATAACCTATTTAAAAGTATTATTTTCATCCGGGTCATATCCAATAATTTAATAATATCTAAAAGTATACATTTATATAATGGTGGTATTATAATGGTTGCATATAAAATAGATGTAAGGTTAGATATTAATTCAGAAATTAAAAGAACAGTAATTATACCAGGAAACATTACCTTTAAAAAATTACATGAAATCATATGTATACTATTTAACTTAAATAACAATAAAAAATATAAGTTCATATTTGAAGATTTAGACTTAATAATCCATGATACGGGTAGTCTAAATATTGATACTATTGATGCCAGGTTTGAATTAATAGACGCATACTTCTTAAGATATACAAGTATAAAATATGTAAATGACATATGGAACATTAAAATAAACAACACAAAAACAAAATATGAAAAAGAATATCCCCAACTACTGGAAATCAAAGGAAACCTCAACCCAACAAACAAAATTAAATCAACAAATGAATATTTAACATCAATAAAACAAAAAGATA
>JAFRKG010000042.1 GCA_017431845.1 Methanosphaera sp.
TAAAGTTTAATTGAATTTTTACAATTATTTAATAGGTATATTTATATATAACCTATAATAAATATATTATATAAGTAAATATATTTATTGAGTTGTTGTTTTATGGTTTTAAAGGAAGATAACATTGGTCAAACATTTTTATTACCCCTAGATATACGTACTATGATTCCTGATAATCATGTTTGTTTTTTTGTTGAAAAACTTGTTAATTGTGCTGATTTTAGTTACATTGATTTTGAGTATATGGATACTCCTGGTCAGAAAGCTTATCCAGCTGCCTTGTTAATTCGAATAATTGTCTTAGGAATGATTTATGGTATTCATACTAGTCGTAAATTGGAACGTATTGTACGTGAAAACATTGTATTTATGTATGTTGCAGGTTTTGAGACACCTGTTTTCAGTACACTTGCTTCATTTAAAAGAAAACATCAAGATTTAATTGAAAAGGTATTTCTTGAAACAATTAACTATGGACACAACAAGGATTTAATTGATTTAAGTAGTATTAGCTTGGATGGAAGTAAAACTCGAGCATGTGCAAATAAATACAACAATTTAACAGAAGAAGATGTTCAAAAACTTTTATACATTATTGAAAAAGGCATTTTACTAGATGAAGAAGAGAATACAGCTTTAGAAAATCGTGAAAATAAAATTATGAAAGCAGATGATGCTACTAAAGAGCAAATTAAAAAAGCTTTAAGAGAATCCAAGAATATCACAGTCAAAGGTAAGAAAAAACAACTCAAAACTAAAAAACTACAAAAAGAAGAAGACAAAAAAGGAAAAGACAAAGGAAAGAAAGATAAAGATCAAAAAAGTCTTGATTTTTTTCGTAAAAGACCAATGAAAGAAGCCATGAGAACAGATCCTACGAAATATGATGATGAAATGTATAAATTAATTGATGAAAACGATTTAAATCTCTGTGGAAAAAGAATATTAAGACAAGCAATCGAAAAACCAGAAACAGCCTACAAACAAATAAATAAACTAGAAAAATGTCAAGAAATGTTAGAAAAAACAGGAGACAACACAGTCAATTATACAGATCCCGAAGCACGAAAAAGTCCCAACAAAGAAGGAATCACGCAATCAGGATACAATGAACAAATAATGGTAGACAATAAAAACGGACTCATAATAGCCGTAGATGTAACAACAGCCGGAAATGACAATGTACAACTCAAACCTATGATACAAAAAACCGAAGAAACACTAAGTAAATCATTAGACTTAACACTTGAAGAAATAAAAGAAAAACTCAACGATACCAGCCTATTAGCAGATAATGGATACTTCAATTATGAAGGAATTGCCTTTACCGAAAATGAAACCGGAATGACATTATACATGCCAGACAAAAGAAAAGCATCCAAAGACAAAGACAAGCTACGACGACCATCACAACGAAAACAAAAAACACGAGGATACGGAAAAGATAACATGACTTGGGATGAAGAAAATAAATGCTACATCTGCCCTGAAGGAGAAAAACTAGAAATGAAAAACATATATCATGAAGAATCCAAGGATGTAATAGTATATTATGGAACAGCATGTGCTAATTGTCCTGTACGAGATAAATGCTTAACAGAACATATGACAACCAAAGTAATAACCGATTATGTTAGTGAACCAACTGAAAAACTACGTTATCGTATGGAAACAGACAAAGCCAAAGAAGAATATAAAAAACGTATGCCCAATTCTGAATCAAAATTCGCACACAACAAACACAACCTAAACTGCAGACAATACTATGTAATAGGACAAGAAAAAGCTTTAACACAACAATTACTAATGGCAACAGCACAAAACATAATAAAAATACACAATATAGAACAACAACAAATAAAAAAACAAAATCAAATACAAATATAATATAATATTATAATACTAAGAGCGAACTGTTAACTATTCTAACAGTTTCACTAAAATCTGGGGAGTCAACAAGACATTATTTCACATAATTGTTGCACGCCCTCGATGAAGGAGAAAAAAAATCACATATAAAAAAAATGTCAACTCCTTCTAATCATATAGTTATGTAAATAGTAAGAAAATGAAGGAAAAAAATTTTCTATCTATACTCTAATAAGATAAAGTGTTTAATTTAGAATAGAGGTAATTGATAAATCAAGTATTTTTTATGAAAAAATAAGTTCTTAGGGAGGGATAATGGTAGGAGTTAAAAAGAGAATTATTAATTATAATTATTATTTTTTTGCTGTTATTGTCATCCATTGTAGGAATCTGTCTGAAAAGGATATGTCACTATAATCATCGTCGACTATTTTTTCAATGCCGTTTGATTTGATTATTTCTTTTTTGTTTTTTCCATCCCTTAGATATACTGTAATCTGTTTATAGTCATTGTTTTGTAGAAATGTTGTGAGTTGTTTATCATTATATAAGTTCATATCTATGAAATGTTTCCAAAATTTCATGATGAAATTATCTGATCCGTTTGTTTCCATTCCAATAAGAAATGTTCCTCCGGGTTTTAGAATTCTTTTTACTTCAGCAAAGCTTTGTTCAATATCTGGCCAGAAATAAACTGTTTCAAATGCTGTGATTATATCAAATGTATCATCTTCAAAGGGTAATTTTTTTACATTACCCTCCATAATTTCTACTTTTCCTTCCGTGATTAGGGTTTTGTTTACTTCTTTGGATAATTTTACACTTTCTATGCTGTAGTCTATACCGTAGACTTTTTTTGCGTTTTTTGCCATTCGTTTTATGTTTATTCCACCTCCACATCCGATATCTAGTATGGTGTCATTTGTTTGTATGTTTAAGTGTTTTAATCCCCATAGTGAAACGGGGGTGTGTTCTTTATTCATTGATTTGAGTTGTATGTTTCCTAATTTTCCTTGTGGTTTACGCATATTGTCAAAAAATCCCATATTTTTTTGCCCTTTTTCTTTTTGAGTTAAATTAATTTAATAATTCGCAACAAGATGTTATCATTATTACTTTTAGTTATACTGTTTTTCAATATAAATATTTTTAGGTATACCTAAATTTTATTATTTTTTTAGAGCATGTTTTAATAAAGAGAATCATCTTGTGCTACATTTAGTAATTGGGCTACAAATTAAAGAAAATAATATAAAATCATTATTAGAAAAAGTGATTAGAAATAATAGAATATCTTTATTTCTAAAAAAAATAGTGGAATTAAAGCCGTCAATCAATAATTCAAGTAGTTAAATGGTGTTGTTTTCTATTTTTGTTTTTTGTCTAAATAGCATTGCTGCTAGTATTATTACAAATACTGATCCTACATTATGTACTAGTGCTCCTGTTATTGGTGTTAGTATTCCCATCATTCCTAGTATCATTGCTATGGTGTTTAGTGTTAATGAGAATATTATTCCGAATTTGATTGTACGGTATGTTTTCTTTGACATTTTGAGTACGTGTGATATTGAGTTTACATCATCATTCAGGAATACTATGTCTGCTGAGTCTATGGTTACGTCACTTCCGATATTTCCCATTGCTACTCCAACGTTTGCTCTTTTGAGTGCTGATGCATCATTTATTCCATCACCTACCATTATGACTTTCTTTAGTCTTCTTCTAAGGTCATCTACAAATTCCAGTTTATCTTCAGGCAGACAATTGGAATGTACATCACTGATGTTGACTTTTTGTGCTATGTCATTTGCTACACTTTCATTATCTCCCGTTAAAAGACTAACGTTATATCCCTGTTCTTCCAGTGATTTTACTAATGTTTCAATACCTTTTTTAGGTGTGTCTTTTATTGAAAACATGCCCATGAATTCATCATCATAATAGGAGTAGATTATTGTAGCCGACTGGTCTTTCTGGTGAAGTTCTTCTGGTATTGTGATGTTGTTTTTGTTAAAGAGTTTTTCATTTCCTATTAAGCATTCCTTGTTATTTATTTTACATGTTATGCCCAATCCCAGTTCAACTTCAAAATCCTTAACTGGATATAGTTCATCATCATATTTCTCATAGTAGTCAATTATTGCCTCTGATAATGGATGGTCATAGTTTTTTTCAGCAGAAGCTGTGATGCGTAGCAATTCTTCTTCGCTAGTATTATTGTATGTTTGAACGTCGACTACTTCTGGCATTCCTGTGGTTATGGTTCCTGTCTTATCGAATATTATGTTGTCTGTCTTGTATAATGATTCCATTATTGCAGCGTTTTTTACGAGTATTCCATGATTTGACAGGTTTCCTATCGCCGCTATTATTGCTGTTGGTGTTGCCAGTATTAATGCACATGGACAGAATACTACAAGTACTGTTACTGCGTTTACTATACTGTTTGTAACAAATAATGTGTATATTGCCATAGTGAATGATATTCCAACTACCCAATTTGCCATTTCATCTGCCTGTCTTATTATTGGCGTATCCTCATTGTTCACATTTTCTATTAATGATATGAGTTTTTGTAATGAATTGGATTGTCCGTCTGCAGTAACTTTTACTACAATCTGTCCATAGTTATTGATGGTTCCGGCATATATTTCATCATCTACTGTTTTGTCCACTGGTAATGATTCTCCAGTTATAAGTGATTGATTTACTGTGGTGCTTCCTTTGATTATTATTCCATCTGCAGGTATCGTCTCTCCAGGATTGATTTTAATTATATCATCCTTTTTGATTACCAGTGCATCCACCATCTCTTCAGTATTGTCTTTTAATAGTCGTGCTTGTGATGGTTGCAGTTCGATTAGTTTTTCTATTCTGAATTTTGTTGTGGATACTGTGATTTCTTCAAGCAGTCCACCTATTTCCATTATAACAGCTATTTCTGCTGCTGCAAATACTTGACCAATATATATTGATGCAATTATTGCAATGGATACCAGTACATCTGCCTTAATATCATGTTCCTTAACTAATCCTACAATTGATCCATATACTATTGGTATTCCACATAATATAAGGGCAACATACGATAAGTCAACATTAAATAGTGTAATGTTTAGATGACTTAATATTACACAAATTACTGCTACTGTAATTCGTATGATATCATTTTTGAATTCATATATTTTTTCATTCAATGTTTCTTCCCCCATTAAATAGTTTAATGTGTTAGTTTTATTGTGGGAGGTTATTGGTGTCTTATTTAGTATTTCACATATGAATTTAGGAACAACTAAATAATACATATACCCCTATAGGTATAATAGATATTTTGATAATTCGTATATATAAACATATTTCAACAGACAAAAGAAAAAATTAAATAAATTTAAAAAATAATAAATAAACAATAACAAATTAGAAAATATAACAATGACAATCACAACAATACATATATCAAAAAAAGTAATAAAAAAAACTAAGATAAATCCCATACATAAAAAAATTTATACTACACCCCTCAACCATACTCTTCAATTCATAAAAACAAAATAATTAATGGAATACTTAATAAATACTATATTATTAAAAATGTTAGCGAGAATAAAGGTGAGCAGATATGGTTGAAAAGAAATTATATCGTTCCGAGAAAGATAGAATGATAGCAGGTGTTTGTGGAGGATTAGCAGACTATTTTGATGTTGATTCAGTAGTTGTCAGATTACTATGAGTCGCCGTTACCCTTTTGTAGGTGCAGGTATTCTACTATATATCATAGCATGCATAATAGTTCCTAATGAAAGTGATATTGTATATTGATTGAAATGAGTATTTTTATATACTTTAATACATATATACAATGTTAGTGATTATTTATGGCAACAACTATTAGAATAGATGAAAACATTAAACAACAATTAAAGTTAAAAAGTGCTCAAACTGGTATAAGTCAATTGGATTTAGCAAATAGATACATATTAAACGGTTTAAAAGAAGACAGCACTCCAAATAAAAAAGTCATGACATTAGATCAAATAGAAAAATTTTTAGCACATGACAAACCTGAGGGAGATAATGTTTTGGATGAATTGGATGGGATAGTCCATTCGGATGTTATAACAAATGCTGTTGATTTAAAGAAAAATAGTTATAAATGAGGTAAACAATGATATTTTTGGATAGCAGTTATTTAATAGGTCTGATTATTGATAATGACCAGCATCACACTAAAGCTGTTGAATTAAAACCTTATTTAAAAAATGAAAAGAAACTTATTAACAATACAGTATTGGTAGAAACTCTAAATAGCATTAAAAGAACAAACCACAGCATTGATACTGATGAAATAATTAATTCAATTTTAAAATTAGATGATATTGATTTTTTAACTAAAAATGATTATTTTAAATCTTTAGAGTTATTTAACTATTACAATCAAAGTATAAATTATTCTGATTGCACGATGTTATATACCATGCAACAATATTCTTTAAATACCATTGTTTCCTTTGATTCTGATTTCGATAAAGTAAGTACCATAAATAGAATATATCTTGATTAAATTTATCCTCATTATTTCTTTTCTAAATATTGATTTAAGTTTTAATGATGCTAAATGTTGGAATCATAAGAAAACTCTGAAGGGATCATTTGAATATGATGATTCTGACCTTGAGTTTTTAGAGTTATAATCGATGAATTAATTATGTGCTACATTTGTAAATTATGCTACAAATAATAAAAAATATTTTTTGTGCTACACTTTTAGTTTGTAGCACATTAGTATGTGAAGTAATTTTGTGCTACATTTGCTATTTGTTCCACATTTTATGCTAAAAATAGTGTGCTACATATACATGTTGTGCCACATTTTTTATATTTTTGTGCTACTTTTAGTGGTTGTGCTACAATTTTTTGATAAAAATGGTATTTTGTGCTACAAATTGCCATTGTGCTACAGTTTTTGAGGGTATTTTACTTCGTTAAACCTAGCTATAACGAAGTAAATTTAAAAATAGGTTAAAAAATATGCTACAATTACTATTTGTGCTACAAATTATAACAATATGTGCTACAAAATAAAATTGTGCTACAATTATATGAAATTACAAATCAACTTCAAATATTAATAATTTTGATTAATGTTGATGTGGTTGATTATGTTTTCATTGTATACTCTGTTGATAAGTATATATATTATTTTTTATAAATAGTTCATTAGGTGATATGATGGAAACTAAAGCAGTTAGAGTAAGTTTAATAAACCATAAAAGATTAGCAGATATAGGCCATAAGAATGATTCATTTAATGATATAATATCAAAAGTTTTAGATGATTATGAAGAATATCAGGAAATTAAAGACTTGGTTGAAGCTGATAAAGAATTTGATAATGGTGAAGGAGTTCATTTTTCTTCTTTAGAAGAACTTGATGCATATTTGGATGATTAATATGGAACTTGAGTTTAAACGTTCTGCTTTAAAACAGTTAAAATATTATAAGAAAAAAAATCCCAAAGCATATGAAATGATTTATAAAGAATTAGAAGAAATTCTCAATAATCCATATAATATCTCTTACAAAAAAGTTAAAAAATATCCAAAATATAAGCGAGCAAGAAAAGGAAATTACAGAATATGTTTTAAAGTTCTAGATAATTGTATTTATGTTGGACGTATAGAAGATAGATCAAAAGTATATAATTAATATTATGGCTCTTTGTTAAATTTTGATATAATTTTATTGCTACAAAATTCAAAAAGTGTGATACAAATCTATTTTGTTCTATAAAATTAGTATGAGTAACTCTTAATATTTATCATACTTTCTATCTTATTTATTTTTTGCTTTTTTTGTGTTTCTTAAAAAATAAACTAGTCAAAACTTCTTTTATCAATAAACCTGAAATCTGAATTAAAACCATCATTTAAAGCAATGACTATTTTCAAGAAAGCATATTTATAGAATCAGGAAAAATATAAAAATCAACTTCTAAACTAATTTAACTTAATTTAAAATCATATAAAAAAATCAGCATCATCAAATAATTAAATAAGAATATTCTTTAAATCATATTGTTAGGATAGTAAACAAATACTATCCCCTTTATATGATTACCCTTTGAAATATGTACCACATCGACTTGAACATATTCTATATAATACTATGAATAAAGTTAATATTTAATATTTATGTTGCTTTCTAAGTCATATGTTTAGCATTACAAGTAAATATCGCTTTCCAATGCGTTTACTGTTATGTCATATGTTCCCTTTGATTGTGTTACTATAGATATGAATAACTTTGTACATAAAGAAAAAGAGGATAATCAAGTACTATTTTATATAATTTAATATGTTTTTATAGGGGTGTCATAGGATGACACACTCCATGAATCATCCATGATAATCAAAAATAAACATGATAAAACATAACATTATACGTATAAACATGATAATAATTAAAGGTAAATTCAATATTCAATAGGGGTGTCATAGGATGACACACCTATGAACCACTTGTGAACCATTTCAAGTTCAAAAATTTTTCCATTATAGTATTCTCATTATATGTTTAGGACAGTTCCTGTATCTTGATTTATCCGTAGATTTTGTAAATATAGTTTGAAAAGGTTGTTTTTTAGTTTGTATTTACCTCTTGATGGTTTAATTATCATATCTTTCTTGATTAAATTTTTTAATAATGCAGATGGTTCTGAATTTAAATTAGCATTCTCTTTGATATATGAATAAGTTAGAATTGTTTCGTTACTTTCGGCCATTAAACATAGTATTTTTCTTTCCTCTGTAGTTGATTTACTAAACAATATCTTAAATTCACGTTGGGCTAAAATATTTAATGAATGTATGGATGCTCTTTTAAATTCCCTCATAGTAATTTTATTGTCTTCATTTAGTTCTTCAAAACAGTTGTAAGCCAGAATTTGCATATAGTATGGGATTCCATCTGATAATTCATATATTTCTTTTAAGACTTCCTCTTCAAAGGTTACGTTTTGTTTTTTAATTGGAACATTGATTGCTTCAGATACTTCCTCATAAGATAATGGTCCGATTAGATACGGTTCGAATATTCGTACGGCAGAATCAAGTTTGTCCTGTATTTTGTAGAAAATATCTTCTGATCCTGTTGCTACAAACATAATATTCTTTCCTTGTAGATTTAATTCTACCAGAGCATTTTGTATAATACTTAATATTTTCATTGTTTCATTATTACTCATAATCCTTTGAAGATCATCAAACAACAAGATTAAAACAGGATTATCAGACTTTAACTCATCATAAATCACATTTAGAATCTTTTCAAACGCAACAGCAGGACTAGTTTTAGGAATGTCACGTGAAAAAGATATACCTCCAATTATAGGTATATTTATACCTAATGTACTTATTTTTTCCCAAAAATGACTGATGTTAATATTTAAAGTATCTGAACATTTTTCTATTATTAAAGTGTAAATATCTTCAAAATTTCCTTCTATTAAGGGAATTCTAACTGGATAAACATCATCAAAACCAGATATTTCCTCTTGAAATTTCAAGAGTAGTGATGTTTTACCAATACCTTTTGGCCCATATAATATTAAATGGCCAGGTACTCCCATTTTAGTTGAGTTATATATTTCTTTAAGTTCATTTAATTCTTTTTCACGGCCAGTGAAATAAGAAGGTAATATTCCAGTCCTTTTTCTAAATGGATTATTCATAATAAACCTCTAACATTAGTTTCATAATAAACATAAAAAAAATTTATGTTTCTTATGTTTCTTATGTTTTTTAATTTATTTAAAAATTTCCCTCAAATAACATAAATTTCATAATAAACATAAAAAAAATTTATGTTTCTTATGTTTCTTATGTTTTCAAAAACATGAAATTAATAAATACATATAAACACGATAAAGATTGCTTCTCTAATAAATTATTTTCTGTTATAAAAGATGAAACAAGTGTTTAAATATTTATTAAATAAAAAATAGCTCTTAAATCATATAGCAAGATAGTATAAAGAAATACTATCTGTTATATGATAACCCTTTAAAATATGTATCACATCGACTTGAACATATTTCGTATAATACTATGATTAAAGTTAGTATTTAAATATTATGTTACTTTCAAATTCATATATTTAGCATTGTAATAGTAACTATCACTAGCCAGAGCAGTTAACAGTATATTATATGTTCCTTTGGACTGTGTTACTGTGTATTCATAACTGAATTTACCGTTATTTGCTGTGATGTTTGTTATTTCTTTTCCTGCTATTTTAAGGTTTATTTTCGTGTTGCTTATCAGGTTCTTGTTTTTGTCTGTTATGTTACCTGTGATGTATATCTTGGATCCACTTGTAGTTGTTATATTGGTTGCTGCTATATTAACGTACTGGTATGCTTTCTTAACTGTTAGTGTTGTTGTTGCGTTTCTTGTTTTATAGGTGTCTGTTTCCAGTATTTTTATTGTAATCTTGTTACTGTAGCTTGTTCCAGCGGATATAGTATAGTTATATGATAGTTTTCCACCTATAACATCTATATTAGTGGCTATTGTTTTACCATTTAACAGTAGGTTAGCTTTGAGGTTGTCTTTTACTGTTGCTCCACTGGTGTTGGTGATTGTGGCTGTTATTTTTACTGTGTCACCTATGCTTGCACTGATTGTTGATGCTGATATTCTTAGCGTGTTCTTGTTGGATGTAAGGTTAAGAGTTCTGGTACTATTAGCGTATACTGTGTCGCCTTTATAGGTATAGGTGATGTTATGTTTTCCTTCTGTAAGAGTGTTGTTTAATGTATATCTGAAGACTCCTTTACTGGCCTTTACAGTAGTTACTACTTTGCCATCTATTGTAATTGTTACTTCTCCATTGGTTGCTGCTTTTGCTCTGGTAGTTGAGTCCATTACTGTTCCATTTAGTGTTAGTGTTTTTCCTATGTATCCATAAGTGTTGCTTGCTGATATATATGTTCTACGATTGTTTAGTGTCATATTTACTGTCTTGTAGCTTCCTGCATAGTCCTTGTTACTAAAGGCAGTAATATTAACCAGATATGTGCTATTAGTCATACTACTTGGTATTTGGTATACATAGCTTAGTTTTTCGTTTGTAATGTTTGCCTTGAATGATTTTATCAGATTATTTCCATTGCTTGTTGGTGTGTATATGTCTATTCTTGCTGTTGTGTTTGTTTTTAGTTGTTTACCGCTACTGTCTTGTAGTGTAGTGTTGAATGTTATGTTTGCTTGTTTGTATCCCCAGAGTGTTTTCTGGTATAGTTTAGTATAGGTTCCTACCTGTAGTGTGCCTGTTTGTCCTGTTGATTTGAAGTTTTTGCTCTGCTTTGTTGTTATTGTCATGGTGTATCTGGTTATTTCTTTTCCAGAGAAGGTGAATATCTCGAAGTCGCTTGGTAGTGTGAATTTATAGTTTAGTACTCCGTTATGGAATGTAACATCCTGTGTGTATACTACTGTTCCCCATGTAGCATTAAGTGCTATTGTTGCCTGTATGTCCTCTGTAATATTACGGCTGTAACAGGTGAGTGTTGCGTTTATATCTGTACTTCCTCCACGTATTACTGTTAATGAATTATTAGTTAGACTCATGTAGGTGGTATGGTAGTATGGATTTTTAGTTACTGTGCTGCTGTTGGTGCTTGTGTTGAATTGTTTGGATCCGTTGTATGTTGCTTTGATTGTGTAGTTTCCTGCATCATAATCAGCCATATTATATGTTGTATTTGCCTTGTTGTTTGTTACTGGTGCTGTTGTTACCTGTTTGTTGTTGATGTAGAATATTATGTTGCCACTGTTTACTTTTGCATAGTTATCACTATATACATAAGCAGTAAGTGTCATTGTTCCATTGTTTCTTAAGTATGGATATATACGTGTACTACTTGCTTTCTTATAGAATATGAATTCATCAACACTATATATGCTACTGTTTAATAAGTCTGTGCCTGAATATTCCAGTCTTAAATTATATTTAATGTCTGTATCTACTGTACTTGGTAGTGTAATTACTGCATAATTATCTGTGACCTGCCCTGTTGCTACTTTAGTATTGTTGATGTATATGTTGATGTTTCCTGTGTTTATTGTTTTGTTCCATGCTCTTATTGTGGCATTGAGTACTATTTTTTCATTATTTACTGTCCATGTTCTTAGTGTTGTTGTGGTAGCGGTCTTGGCTAGTGTTAGTGTTATTTCTTTTGAACTGGTGTTATATGATTCATCACCCATGTACTCTACTAGTAATGTATGTTTTCCTTCCGTTAATGTGCTTGGTATAATGTATTCTATGTTTGCAGTATTGTTTGATACGTATTCTGTGCCTATTAGTTCATTATCCAGTGTGAAGCTCATCATTCCATTATTGATTGTAGCTCTGTTGTTGGCATATACAAAGGCATATAGGTTACTTGTATCTCCTACATAGATTGTGCGATTATTTGCGTAGATATATGTGTTTATCTTGTTAATTGTTAGGCTTGTACTGTATTCTGAGGATGTGAAGACATTGTTTTCTTCTGTTTCTACTGTCAATGTATATCTTCCATCATCAAAACCATTTAATTCGAGGTTACTTCCTACTGTTGTACGTGTACCATTAAGTGACACATAAATGTTATCATCTTCCAGGTTGATTGTTTTAATTAAGTTATCGTCTATGTAAATATGTATGCGACCATACAGGAATGGTATATTGCTGGTGATACGGGGATAAATGTTTACATTACTGTTTTTTGTGGCTGATACATATGACATATAGGTACGTGTACTTATTTTGTCAAGAAGCACAGCATATGCAGTACTGCTGTTACTATAATCGCCTACACCTGTATAGTTTAATGTTATTTCTTCGAGGTTGTATTCTGCTGGTATTGTTATACTGGTAGCGTTCTTGCTGGTTGCAATTGCTTTGCCATTATAGTATGCTGTTAGTTGTCCTGTTGTTACCTTTTCATCATCTGTTGTTACATTAACATCCAATAATATACCAATGGAATCAATTATTAACTCTTCATCTTCTATATATGTGGTATTGATGAATTTTGCATCATTTACTGTTATGTTGGTTGTTATTGCTCCTGTTCCTGGTACTATTACGTCAAGGAATACTTCTGTAGTGGAGTCATTTAGCATGTAATTGTTGTCAGAGTATGTTAGTGTAATTGTTTTTTGCTGATAAGCAGCTGGTAACTGCAGGTTTAATACTTCTCTGCCATCACAAGTGATAGTGGTGATATTGTTGTTATCATAGCTTGCTGTTAATGTTCCATGATCCACTAATAGATCAAAGGTTGTAGTTACACTTACCGGCACTATTATTTTGGAGTCGGATACGGTAATTTCTCCGTTTTGTTGTATGTTGGATGGTCCTGTGCTGATGTATAAACTGGCTGTGTTGGATTCTATAGTGTTTCCGTTATTGGTGTATACTACTTTTATTGGATATTGTCCTTTTGGATATTTGTCCAGTACTTCATTGTTCTGGTAGTCATATGTCCAGTCAAAAGTGTTCCAACCATCCACTTCTTGTCTTCCAATACGGGTGTTGTTAACGTATAGTTCTACTTCTCCTTCATCCATATCACTTGAGTCCAGCCAGTATTCTATGCGAGCACCATAATATGTTTCTCCATAAGCATCTTCCACATATACATTACTGGCAGGTGTGGATTTAAGACTATTATCATTATTATTCTTAGTTAATGTTTTTACTTCTTTATCCGTACTAGTATCACTAAGTGTTGTATGTGTTACAATGTTATCATCACTTGTCTGTGTAGTATTATCTGTTGCACATACGATTGTAGTCATCATTAGTAGCATGCAAAGAAATAATAGTATTTTATATCTCATAGGATATTTTTCCTCCTTCTATTATATTTTAGATCTAAAAAAATGTTAATAAGGAGTCAAAAGATAACCACTATGTAAAAAAAGTCGTGTACCAAAATGATAGTAGTTATCTCTTTTAATTATTAACACAAAGGCTAGAAATGGATAATTATATAGGCTTCCCGTGAGAACATGAACAAATACAACAAGTATATAGAGCAAACGTAGAAATTTCATATTAAATCTGGTTTTATAAAAGTTGTAAATATATTAATCCTAATAAAATCACCATTTCATAATAATATTTTTTATCACTTCCAAGAAAATCAGGGAAAAGTTATTACCACTACCCACATAATAGATGAATTCTTGAAATTATACACCCTAAAAAGTGTATAAAATAAGAGGCATAGAAAATAATTTGGCACCATATAATTTTAATAAAAACATTATGAAGAAAATAAGGAAAAAATATTAGTTTCATATATATCAAAGCAACAAATAACCTTAAATAATTTTATAAAAAACAAGTAGAAAACAATAATAGAATAAAAGAATAAAATTCGTACAAATACTAAAAAAGAATTAAAATAATTGAAGAAAAAGTATTGTAGCACAAAATGACAAAAATGATAAATTGTGCTACAAAATCATATAACTTTTATGTAGTTGGTGGCTTATATTCACTGATTATCGTTGTTGTAGTGTTATTATCAAAGTTATAAGTAGTTATATTACGATTAACTGCATGCTTACTACTGTCAATGTAAACATAATGAATATATCCACTATTGTTTTCACCATAACGGGCATTACCACCATATCCATTACTACCACCGCCTGCATAACTAGTACCGTCAGACCTGTGAGTATAATACTCCATGATACCCTCATTTTCATTAATATCAGCCAGTATTTCATTACCGAACATACTAAAAACAATGGCAAGAATAGCAAGAACCACAAGGAAAGTAGTGGCACTCTTATCCTCCTTACTACCCACTTCCAAATAATTAGCAGGACCAGTAAAAGTAGTCTTACTAAGAGGATATAATAACTTACAACCACCCTTAGACAACAAAGCAATCAAAATACTAGCAACAAAACCAATAGCCACAGGTAAAAAGATAATAGGATACCAATACGAGGCAACCACCAATGGTAATAAACATAATAATGAACTCTTATAATCATTTGGCAAGATCCAACTTATTTGAGAACCCATAATGGCAAATATTATTCCCGTTAACCAACCAGGTAAGGAAAACAAATAACTGATTAAGGAATAGATAACAATACTTGCCAGCAATGAATTTGTATTATTAATTCTAGACAATACAATACCTCCAACTAAGATTTATCGTGTAATATAATAGAAACTACGATACATTAACAGGCTAAACCACAAAGCACTAACCAAGTAACGTACCAATGATAACTGTACACGAACAAACAAAATAAATGTAAACACACTCAACAATAACAGCAATGTGAACTTAACATTAACACTCATGGCACGACTGCTGGAATACTCATCACTATTAAGGATAACAAAAGTATAATCATCAAAAAATGATGGACTAATAAACTCTTCATCCTCAGCAACGAAATTACAGACCAAGTAAACATTACCCATACTTACAAGTTCAACATAATACTCAAGTGTACGCTTATTAAGTCTTTCAAAATTATCCACCCACAATACCACCATATCCTCTGATTCACGAGCATAATCATAGATAATATCCATTAATTCAGCAACACTCAAACCCTTAACAACACGTCCGGGAACAAGTACTTTAACAATATCACTAATAGCAGCCTTACCCTTCTTAGGATTACTGACAAAAGCCCAACTACTACTGCCCTTGTTCTCACTGAAAAGCTGATAAATATTCTGCTTATACAAGAGGACATTACTGCCTTCTTCCAGGTGTTGCCAAACATCATCAAACAACATAACTAATCAAGTACAATTACAGTAAAATCCTTCATATCAAAACCATTATCAGTACGAATCAAGCCATTAAATGTAATTTCTATATTCATACCAGCACTTACCTTTAATTTATCCATCTTCTTATCAAGATCCTTACTTCCCCACACGGCAACAAATGCATCATCAGTACGAATCTTATATATTCTGTTACCATACTCGCCCATATTCTCAAGTATATCAACAACTATACCTGTTACACTATCTCCTGCTTTGTAATCTTTCCATACAACTTCATTTACATAATTCTTATCATTATTCTTTTCTTCAGACATATACCTTTACACTCCTTATTGTTTCTTCTTCTTTAGTACATCATAATCATACATGAATTCTCCATCACTCTTAGTAATCTCACCCTTATAACGTATACGGATAATATCACCAACCTGTATTTCATCCATCTTCTTATCCAACCTGTAACAGCCCCAGACATCACGGCAACTATCATCATTTCTCTTGATAACATAGAGGTTATGATTCCATTTACCTATATTGAACTTCTTTTCTACAAGTTCACCCTCTATAGTGTCACCAGGACGTTCAGGACTCCAAGTAGTATTATTAATATTAATCCAACCCTCATCATCATCCGAGACAGGACTACTAGAACTCGTGTTCAAGAAATCCTTCAAAGCCATAAAGCATCACCTCCACCTAAACTTTCTTGTTCCATGTTAACAGTATAGTAAAGGTAAGAAAATCAAGGAAAAAACTTTTTCAGAAAACTAGGAAGTGCTGAAGAAAAAATAGCCTGTTTTTAAAAAATAGCTGAAAAATATAAAACAGACTAAAAAATTTAGAAGACTTAGAAAAAATGTGGAACAAAAAGCAAATGTGCTACAAAAAAAAGTTGAATAATAGAAGTATGAATAAATTATATTTTTTATTCTGGATAAAATCCTCTGGTTTCTTTTTCATGTTCTAACCATGCTTTTATCATTTGATCTTCCAATAAATACAATTTATTCTTGTATGAAACAATTCCCTTGTTTTGTAAACTGTTGAGGTATTTGTTAATTGTGGAAGTTGAAAAGTCTGTTTTAGTATCAATGGTATTCCAGGTGGTTTGATCGTTTTCCATGATTGTTATTATTATCTTCTTTTCATATTCATTTAATGTTCCCCATACTTTTATCCACATAACTAATATCTGATCAATACTGGTATAGAATGTGTTTTTTACTTCTTCATCACCATAGACTATATCAGAGGATAATACATTATAGAAACTATTGATATATGCAGGTATTCCTCGTGTACATTTATAAAATCTTTCAAAACCACTTTGGGTAAATTGAATCTCAGGCATACGTTCTTTAAAGTAATTAAGAGTTTCTTCTTTGGTGAAGGGGTCTATGTTAATTTGTATCATTCTTCCACCAAATGCACCTGTTTCTCCATTTATCATTTCTATTATTTCAGATGTTTTTGATGTTGAACCGGTTAATATGTAACTTACATTTGTTTGAAATTGGCTATGGCTACGCAGTAACCAGAAAAAACTTTCTGAGTTTTTCATCTGTTTTAACATCTGAATTTCGTCCATAATAATGATAAATCCATCAACTTCTTCTGTATTATCTACGATTTTCTGAGGCAATTGCATTACAAATTTACTTAGTTTCTTGTAGTCATCTTCATAATGGGGTATTGGAATATCAAGTATTGTTGTTATTTCATTGAAATCATATTTTTTTAGTTTAATGTTTGTTATCAAGTTTCTTATAGAACTATTAATTTTACTGAATTTGCCTTTATCCTTTTCTTCGAGTGTTTGATTAATTTTACTCAGTATTTCTGTTAATAGAAGAGTTGAATTCAATGTTCCATCATTTTCAGAATATATTGAGGATATGTCAATGTATGTTATAAGAAAGTTAGGATTAATGTCTTTAATTATTTTATGCAGTAGAAATGTTTTTCCTACACCTCTGTATCCTGTGATTAATAATTGTTGTGAAATGTCTTCATGTAATCCACTAAGGTAAAAGTTTATCTTGTTTATATCTTTTTCGCGGTTATAAAAATATTTATCAATATCTTTCGGTATAAATAAGGGCATGTTTCCCATCTTTTTCACCTATGATTTTTTTTATTTCCTAATTATAATTTAGTTTTTTAATTTAAAGTACTTTACCTAGAAAAAGTAAATAAAAAACTTCTTTAATTTAAAGTACTTTACATAGAAAAAGTAAATAAAAAACTTTAATCAAAAAAAGTACTTTAACAAAAAACAGAACACATCCAAAACTCAAAATAAATCCAAAAACAGTGCTTAGTTAGTTCAAAAGAAAATAAAGGATTGGATGTTGTAATTTGTTATTCTAATTCAATTTGTGTTAGGAATAATGGAATTTGTTGATTGTTGTTAATCGCATTAGTACATACATAAGTATCGTACAATACGTAAATAAACCAGATGAATACTAATATCCCTATTGTTGAAGATACAGTATAATATAGTATATTCAATATTATTCCAATAACAAATTCAATTAATCCACGTTTAATTAATCCATTATACGCATTTCCAAGATAAAAGAAAAAACTTAGTAACATTGCAATAATCATATTTTTTTCTGCCATAGCCACATTACCTCCACATATTATAACCTTATTTATTAATTGAATACTATTTATAGTTTTGTTTAGATAAAAAAATGGTGGTGTCAAGATGTGTGGGTATTTTCACATCAATTTAGTAAATCGCGTTCCGCTCATCCCAACGCTTTAATTTTAAGTTAAATCTTGATAAAAATCCTTTTAAAGTTTTATAATATTTCTTTATATGCTTTGGAGCAAGATCTTCAACAATTCATTCAATAATAGTGCTTGTACTTTCGATTTTTGCATTTTCAAGAAAATATGTTAAGTTTTTAAAATAAGTTGCTAATTTTTCATTAATAATATATTGAATCACTTCTGGAAACTCATTTATTTTCCTTTTCAAGTTTTCTACGATTTTTGCTACTTCTGTTTGAGTTTTTACTTCATATATTTCATATAAATCTGGTAAAAACTTTTTATATTCTTTTATTTTTTCTTCAGGGAGATTGTTATCTTTAACATATTTTCTAATAATTCTATTGTTATTTTGTTTAAAATGGAATTTACAAAATTGATGTTTAAATCCTAAAGCATTGATGGGAGACATATATTCGGGTTTTAAGTCTGTTGTAATGGCTATTCGATCTTGATTTATTGTAGCTTCCGAGAGAAAATTCAGTACTTCTTCTTCGGTTTCATATTCAACAACTTTATAAGCTACAATAGTATCATGACAAACATCAACTAATGCTAATAAAAACACGTATTTATCACTAATCTCTTTTATTTTTATCCATAAACCATCAAATGCATAATATCCTGAATATTCTTTGATATTTGGATTAAAATGAATATGATAATCAACTAAAAGTCAGTGTATAAAATTGTCATGATGATAGATTTTTTGATTTTAATAAATAACTCAATTATCATTTCATATGGATTACAATAATTGGTATGAAATTATTTTTTAAAACTGTTTATTGTTA
>JAFRKG010000043.1 GCA_017431845.1 Methanosphaera sp.
AGCATACAAGTTAAACAGAATATTCAAAATAATACACATAGATTTAGATGAAAATAAAGAATATCAAACATTCAAAAAAGAAAAAATCAAATAATACAAAACAATACAATGAATAAAAGCATATTATAATATGATTTTATTTAGAACAAATAAATACTGGTTTATTCTAGATGAAAATAAAACATTAATAAAATTACATTGTTAAGCATTTTTCAGAAAAAATAAAAAACCACACCACAAAAGCCCAAAACAAACCCCAATCAACCTAAAAACAATAATAAACAATTTTACAAAAAAAGCCCCATTTAACTAAAAAAGAACAAAAATGAAAGTATCAATAAAACTAAGTCATCAGAAAGTTTTGTCCAATACTCGCAATATAAAAAAAAGTTTTGATTTGAAAGGGGTGTGGGGGGGGTGGTGATGTTATTTTTTTGCTAGTTCTTTTCCTTTCTGGTACATTTGTTCTCGTTCTTTTGGGAATATTTTTTCGTGTCTTTCATATTTTTCTTCTGCATTGAAAAACCATGGCCAGTCTGTTTTACTGTAATCTTCTATTTGTAATGTGTTTCCGCTGACAAATACGTCTGTTGGTCCTACAAAGTTGTTTAGTGTGGACTGGTAGTTTTGTATTAATGGTGTGTACATGTCGTCTGGTGCGTTACTTGTCATTAATAGGAGTACGTTGGTTGGGTTTTGGTTGCAGCATGGTACTTCTGTATTGTATGTTAGGTTTTGGAAGATTAGTCTTTCGTAGAGTGCCCTGAATGATGCTGTCATTTCTCCAAGATAGTTTGGTGAGCCTATTATCAGTCCATCTGCTTCTCTGATTGCATCTAGTACTTCTTTTAGTCCATCTTTTACTATGCAGTTTCCCTTGAATTGTTCTTTTTTGCATACGAAGCATGAGATGCATCCTGTGTATTTATCCAGTTTGAAGAGGTCGTACTTGGTTACTTCTGCTCCTTCGGATTCTGCTCCTCTTATTGCTTCATCTATTAGTGTGTCGGTATTCCATCCTTTTCTTGGTCCTGCATTTACTGCTACTATTTTCTTTGTCATAATTTATCAAACTCCCTTGTTATATCTTATTTTATTGTTGCTATGTATTCAATGTTTTCACTTGTTTGTATGCCTGGATTTTCATGGCTGAGTTGTCCTCCGTGTATTGTCATGAAGTGACATATTGCTATTCCCATGTCTATCTTCTGCACGTCCCATTCTACTGTGGATGTGTATCCTTTTGTGTGTTCCAGGTAGAAATGGTACTTGTTTTCATTGCGTATTATCCTCCATGGTTGTCTGTTTGCGGCTGATGGTGCCCATCTTACTGCTTCCATCCAATCTTCTTTTGTTTCTAATGGTGTTTGTAGGTTGTTTTCATAGAATAGTTCTTGTACGGGTAGTCTTGTATCTCCTTTTATAGTGTTTCTCAGGTCTTTATCTACTTGTGTTCTAGTATTTGATGGGTAGCCTACTGGTGTTGCTATCATCATGTATTCGTCATCATTTGTATTGGCTGCTTTTTCGAAGAGTTCTCTGTTGAATGTTCCTCCTATCCATGTTGTTCCTATTCCCAGACTCCATGCGTATAGTATTAGTTTTTCGAAGGAGTATCCGTATGCTTCTTCGCAGTGTTCCGTTTTTGGTACTTTTGCTGCTATGTAGAAGTCTTCGCCTTCTATTACTGGACTTGATAGATTGTATTTGTCCTGGTCTAGTATTATGAATTCGATGGGTATATCATAGGGGTTTTTGATTGTTTGCATGTATTGGACGAGTTTTTCTTTATCTTCCTTGCTTATTTTTTTATTGTTGAATGTTCTGATGCTTTTTCTTGTTTTTATGATTTCCTGATTGTTCATAGATTATTCACCATTAACTATATTGTGTTTATACCATTAATTATATAATAACATTATATAATATGTTTATGCTTTATGTATTAAATATATAGTATTCACTTCATAATTTTTGAACAATATTCAATATGATAATTTTTATTAAAAAATAATAAAAACTAATTAAAACAAATATTAGAATATGAAGCGCTTATTTATTTTTGACCTGGACGGCATGATACTGGACACATTCGAAGACTCATATAACTGTGTTAACAGGGTACTGGAGGAATTTAATATACCCCCATACACAGAAGACTTTAACAATCTACATTACCCCACATTTAGAAAATACCTGAATGACAACAATGCCGGCAAAAACACCCCCGTATATGACAGATACATTGAATTATACAAAGAAGACCCGTTAACGAATACAAGGCCATTCCCCGGGATAATACAGGTACTGAAGAAACTTGAAGAACATGGAATTACTCTTGCAATATGCAGTAACCGTTAAGAAAAAACCGTTGAACAGTTAGCAGAAAAGTATTTCAATGAAGTGAACTTCAAGCACATATCAGGGTACAGGAAAGGAGTACCTGATAAACCAAACCCCTACAGAGTAAATGAAATAATAAACAATGAAAATGTTAGCCCAGATGAAGTTGTATACCTTGGTGACAAGGATGCTGATGTGAAAGTAGCAATAAATGCGGGTATTGACTTGGTACTGGTAACTTATGGTCAGGGAAGCCGTGAAGACTATGAAAATCCGTATCCATTAATGGTTATCAGTAGGGCTGAGGAAATACTTGACCTTATTAAAGAATAAAGCATATAAGTTCGTGTGTTTAAATATTTTTTTATCCACCCTTCCCATATTCTCCACTTTTTTTTAAGGAAATATTAGAGATTATCAAAAATGTTTTTTTTTGTAAAAAATAGAACTCTATTCCAAGTTTTTATTAAAATTATCACTTGCAATACGATTAAAATCTAAAAAAAAGATAATAA
>JAFRKG010000044.1 GCA_017431845.1 Methanosphaera sp.
GAATTCTTTTATAAAGCTAGTGAAAGTCCAACATTAACAACATGGTATAAAGAAACATTTTTACCTCACATCATGTAAGATAAATAGTATTTAAAAACTATAAAATAAGTTTTCAAAATGACTATAATGCAAAATTTATCAAAAAATGATATTAATATGGTGAGTTATTATTCAATTAATTATCATTTTTGATTTTTTAAAACTTTTTTTTGTGATTTTTACGTTTTTGAATCTTTATATGGAATTGTCCATTTGTTTAATAGGATATTTGTATGTTCTGGTAAATAAGAGTATTAAGTCTATTATCATTACTATAATTGCAGCAATCATTACATACTGAACTCCCATTCCTGCAACTACTGCTCCGGCAATCGTGGTACCTAAAGTAACTCCAACATTTCCCATGCTTAAGAATATTCCGTTTGCAAATTCTGGTGCTTCAGGTGCTGCTGATACCATCCAATATTGTGAAATATCGTTAGCGATACCTGCAAGAATTCCCCATGCAAACATTAAGATTATTACGGGTAGTTTAGCTCTGCTGAATATGAATAATCCTATCATTAATATTGAAAAAACTATTGGAAAGATCAGTGCTGTTTTTTTGCTGTTACTGTTTAATAATTTGGCTCCAAGCCAATTTCCAATAATTGAAGCTATACCATATATAAACAATACTATGCTTAATTCAAATCCTAAAATATGAGTTATCATATTTAAAAATTCTGAGATATATGCATATGCTGTATAGAGTCCTCCATTTAAGAATATTACTCCTAATACTGATATTATAAATACTCCTGTGGTTGCTACTTTCACCTGGTTTCCATAGGATTGTTTTTTTCCTGGAAGACTTGGGAAAAAGAGTATTGTTGCAATTAAAGCTATGAATGTCACTAGACTGAACCATAGCATAGCATACTGGTATCCTAGGGTTGTTGCAATAAATGTTGTTATTGGAACTCCAATTATCATTCCTGCTGATACGCCCATAATGACTTTACTTACTGCATCTTGTGCTTTTTCTGGTTCAACAATTTCGGCTGCTACAGTTAATGCTAGACCACAGTATATTGGGTGAAATATTGCTGGTATTATTCTGCATATTAGTGCTATGTTGAAATCTGTTACGAATGCGCTGGTTATTGAAAAAATTGTGAACACTGTTAGAACTAGTATGAAGCTTTTTTTACGGTCGAATTTTGAAAATACTAGTGGCATGAATATTCCGCATATTGCTATTGTGAGGGCAAATAGGCTTACAAATAATCCTGCCTGTGTAATGTCAACGTTAAAGTACTGTGATATTTGGGGAAGTATTCCAACTACTCCCATTTCTGTGCTTAATACTCCGAATGTTCCAAGCATCATTATATATATTATTATATTTTCATGTTTCATAACCAGTCTCCTAACTCTTTCATAATATAACTATTATGTTAAGAAATATTTATATGTGTCCCAATATAATTGCTACATTAAAAAACGATACAAAACCACGGAAAAATTAATAGATAACAAATACTAAAAAAAGAGTGAGACTTGGCATAAATTAGTTTCAAGAGAAAAAAAAGTAATACTCGAAAAAATATTAACCTTTTTTTTCAAAATGATAACCATTATTATGTCTTTGTTCAAATCAAATATAACAATACCCCTTTTCTTTTATTGTTTATTTTTGAAAATAGTCTTGTATTTTTTTGATTTTCCCGGGGGCAGTCCGTGCCCACTTATACAGTCGTTCCTTGGGGAAGTTCTGCTTACTTTTACGAATGATATTACATGCTGCGTTGATATCTGCATTTATTAATGTTCCGTTGCTTGTTTTATAGAGTCCTCTTTTTATTCGTTTTCCTTTAAATTTATATTCCTCTTTTTTTTCTTTGTCTGTTTTGTAGGTTGGTAGTATGTCGTTGTCTAGGAAACTGCTTTTGCTTGTGTATGATTCTTCGGTAATAATTAGTTTGATGTCGTATTTTTGGCATTGTGTTTCTAGTTTGTTTATGAATTTTTTGAAAGCTATTTGTGTGAATATTTGATTTTGTTTTTTTCCCATATCTGTTTCGTATTGGAATTTTTTGTTGTATCCGAGTATTATGGTTCCTATGTCTTGTTTTTTGCATGTTTCTATTATGAATTTGGTTGTGTGATCTAGGAAGTTTTTTTGTATTGCTTTAAATTTGGTGTTTATTTTTTGTAATCGTTTGGATGTTTTTAGTCCCTGTTTGTTTAGTATTGATTGGTATTGTGCTGTTTTTTTGCATTTGAAGGCTATATTGATTTTTTAAAAATCGCCCGCCCAC
>JAFRKG010000045.1 GCA_017431845.1 Methanosphaera sp.
AAGATAAAAAATTAAATTAAAAATATCATGCACATTATTGGTATTGCTTGAAAACTTATCTGAATTCATATATAATGAATATTGTATGAAATCAAACTGTTTAAAAACAAATATAATTTTTAGTTAGGATTTAAGTATGAAAAACTTTGTTAAGAACACGTGTTTATATATTGTAGACTACATAAAAACAACGGATATATTTTTAATATTTATGTCCGTTGGCGCTTCCGTATTGAGTTTTGCGCTAATGTTTTCGTTATATCCTGCACAAATATCTAACATTCGAACTGTTTATGTTCAAATAATCTCGAGTATTATTGGAATTGTTTGTGCCATATTTATGTCTAATATAGACTATCATCAAATAACGACAATGTGGAAACCAAGCGGAATATCTGACGCAATTTTTACATTGCTTACCTTAACTCCACTGGGAACGTTAAGAGGCGGTGATGGAGCCGGATCTGCTGACCGTAGTTGGGTTCAGCTAGGTTTTACAAACGTTCAACCATCTGAATTTCTAAAAGCTGCTTTTATTGTTACTCTAACATACCACTGTTTTAAAGTTTCTGATAAAATCAACGAGCCTAAATTATTTATGCGCCTATGGGGGCATGCCTTAATTCCAATAGCTATAATTTTTCTCCAAAAAGACTTTGGAACAATGATAATATTTATATGCATAGCCGCCTGCATATTATTTGTTGCGGGGATAAACTGGAAAATAATATCTGCTGTAGTTGCTATGGGTGTTGTTGCTTTAATATTGTTTTTAACAAACACTCTACCCGATTATCTTTTAAAAAGATTATATGTAATCAACCACTTAGAAGAAACAAAAAGAGGCCTTGGAATGCAACAATATAATGGCCGAATTACACTAGCTTCAGGGAAAATATTAGGTAAAGGATTTAATTCAGATGATATTTTAACTAAAACCCCCGAACTTTATAATGACATGATTTTTGCACATATTGGGCAGGTTTTAGGTTTTGTTGGCTGTGTGAGCGTTCTTTTGTGGTTATTTTTATATTGCTTTCGGTTACTACAAAACGGAAAAAATGCACCAGATAAATTAGGCTATTTTATTTGTGTTGGAATTATTGCAATTATGTTTTGTCAATCAATGGTTAATATAGGAATGGTCTTATGTTTAACACCCGTAATAGGTGTAACATTGCCATTTATAAGCTCAGGCGGTTCATCGGTTGTTGCAACATATATCTTGTTAGGTTTAGCACTTAGTGTCCACAACCACACACACAAATCCACACTGTTTTAAAACATATAAAAGGAGAATACAAACATTATGCGAGTAATTACCGGAACTGCAAAGGGAAGACAACTATCTACTTTAAAAGGCGAGGAGGTTCGTCCAACAACCGACCGCGTTAAAGAAGGAATGTTTTCAATAATTCAGTTTGAATTATTAAATTCGAAAGTGTTAGATCTTTTTGCAGGCTCAGGTCAGTTAGGAATAGAAGCTCTTTCTAGAGGTGCTAATATATGCACTTTTGTTGACAACTCCAGAGAAGCTCAA
>JAFRKG010000046.1 GCA_017431845.1 Methanosphaera sp.
AGGTAGAGCGTCCGGCTCATAACCGGAAGGCCATGGGTTCGAACCCCATTGGGCCCATGTTAACTAAAATTTGTTGTAGTTGTATGCTCCGGTGGTGTAGTCCGGCCAAGCATTTCGGCCTTTCGAGCCGAAGACTCGGGTTCGAATCCCGGTCGGAGCATTTCTAGAACTTTTTATTTTATATAATTTTATTCATGTTTTTAGTTTCTAGAACAATAGTAAGCGTAACATTCCTATATAAAGTATGCGGAAAAAAACAATATTTTATATGCGGGGGTGCCCGAGCTGGCCAAAGGGGACAGGCTTAGGACCTGTTGGCGTAGGCCTACCAGGGTTCGAATCCCTGCTCCCGCACTCTAGAAGGAATATATAATATGTTATGCCGGAGTAGGATAGTGGTTATTCTTCAGGACTGTGGATCCTGTGACTCGGGTTCGATTCTCGGCTCCGGCCCCATTTTAAAAATAAATTAAATTAATTTATTTAAGTAAGTAGCTCCGATAGTGTAGTCCGGCCAATCATTTCGGCCTTTCGAGCCGAAGACTCGGGTTCGAATCCCGGTCGGAGCATTTACCAATTTACTTATTTTATACAAAAATTTTATCATAATTTATGAAAAAAATAGAAAATAAAATTATATTTGTTTCATAAACCTGTTCTTTATTTTAGATGGTGATAAATCAATTATAGGTGCATCACTATTTCCAGGATTAACCTTAATATGAACAAAAATAGGACCATTTCTATCAACATAATTGCTCATATCAATATCTTCCACACTTTTTCTAGCATCAATGAAGAACACTTCCTTAAATCCAATACTATTTGCAATATCTGATAAGTTAATCTTTGAACTATACGTTTCCTGTGAACCAGTTGAACCATAAGCCTCATTATCAATCAAAGCAATAATTAAATTTCTAGGATTTTGAGCATATACAGTAACAAGTTCTCCAAAATTCATAAGAAGCGAACCATCACCATCAATAACAACAACTTTTCTATCATCATCATTTTCTTCCAAAGCTAAAGACAAACCTAAACCAATAGGAGTAGCCATACCCATAGAACCAGACATATAAAAAGTAGTTTTTCTATCCTTAATACCAAATAATTCCCTTGAAGGAAAACCAATATTTGATACAATAAACTCTTCATCTAATGTTTCAACAATTTTTTTAATAGCATCAAATCTTTTCACAACAAACACCTCTTTTCCAATACATTATATCAAATAATAATGCTATAGGTTCCTCAGAAATAAATGATAAATCCCAAGCCTTCTTAACAATTTCTCTTGATTCGTCAGGATTTTCAACTTTATAATATGAAATATCTAAACTATCCAGTACCTTTGTAGTAGCCTTACTCATAGGTATTTGTCCATAAACTCCTTCACCAAAAGTTCCCCTATGGCTAATAATCATAATAATGGGAAACTTATACAATTTCATAAGAGAAGCTAGAACATTTACACTATTTCCTAAACCAGAGTTTTGCATAAGAATAGCTGGTTTCATTCCACCCATATATGCTCCTGCACAAATGCCAAATCCTTCTTCTTCACGCGTTACGGGGACATGTTTAATTTCATCATCTTCATCTATTAAGTTAAGTAATTTCTTCAGATTTGCACAAGGTACACTTACAATAAAATTTATACCTGCATCTTTAATTCCTTCATATATTACATCAGTACTGTCCAATACAATCACCATGTTAAAAATGTCATGTTAATTTAATAATATATGAATAATAATTAAAATAAATTGTTAAAAAAATAATATGAAATAATGGTGTGGGAGGTTAATGGTTTATTTATTTATTCTTCAAAGAAAGAAGTAATATCTAAATCTTTTTCTTCAGCAATTTCAATTAACTGGTTATATAAAGCTTCATCCACTGGAATACCTTCAGACATATTTTTATTCATGTTTTCAATTTCACGATCTCCAGGAATAACACCATTTTCTTCTCTAATTTCTCTTACAAATTGGTCAACATAGAATTTAAATTGCATTGAACCAGCAAAATGTTCTGGATCTATTGCTATGAGTAAATCTCCTTTTGTACACATTACATCAGGAGTTGCAGTTCCTTGTACATCTACACCACATGCTGCTGCTACTAGTGGACCAGCTAATAACTCAAACATGAATGCAAGAGCATATCCTTTAAATCCACCAAATGGTAAAATTGATCCTTCAAGTCCTTCTGCAGGGTCTGTTGTAGGTTTTCCATCTTTATCTAATGCAAGACCTTCTGGTATTGCTTCACCTTTTCTTTTGGATTCTAATAATTTTCCTCTTGCAGTTATACTGGTTGCCATATCCACACAGATATAATTATGTATATCATCTGTTGGTATGCTGATGGTGATTGGATTTGTTCCTAATAAAGCTTTTTTTCCTCCAAATGGGGCCATAGCCGGTTCTGTATTTGAGATAACAATTCCAATCATGTCCTGAACTGATGCCTGGTCAGAATAGTATCCTGCAATACCGTAATGGTTACTGTCATGTATACCCACTACACCTACTCCATTTTTGCTAGCTTTTTCTATTGCAAGATCCATTGCTTTAACAGTAACGTAATGTCCAAATTTATGGTTACCATTAATCATAGCTGATGATTCTGTTTCTTTTTCTATTTCAAAATCACCTTCTAATCGTATGGTTCCTGCTTGTATACTTTTAATGTATTGTGGAAATCTTCCTAATCCATGTGTTGAAAATCCTTTAAGATCACCATCAGTGATTACATCTGCTACTATGGTTGCTTCATTATCTTTAACATCATATGCTTTAAGTATTGTGCTGATTAATTCTCTTTCATTATCTATGCTAATCTTCATATTGTAATCTCCATTATAATTCTATGTTTTCGTTTCGTGCTGTAATAACTACTTTGTTTTCATCGTCTTTTTTTACTTCACCGATTACTGTGGTGTTATGGTATTTGTTAAGTATTTCTAGTGCTTTGTCTTTGTATTCTTTATTTAAAATTACACAGAAACCAATTCCCATATTAAATACATGGTACATTTCCTTACTTTCTATTCCTGTGTCTTGAATTGCTTGGAATACTGGTAATGTTTCAGGTAATTCGTTTATATAATAACTCATATTCTTGTTTAATCTTTTAAGATTGCTGAATCCTCCACCAGTGATATGTCCTAATCCATGTACTTTAACATCTGAATTTAATAATTCCATTATTGGTTCTACATATATTATTGTAGGTTCTAATAATGCTTCACCAACGGTTGTTGTTTTATCTGTTGGTAGTTTGTCGTCTACGTTAAGTTTTGCAATGTCTAGTAGGGATTTTCTAGCTAAACTTAATCCGTTACTATGTACTCCACTACTGCTTATTCCTATTATTATATCGCCATCTTCTATTTCTGAACCAGTAATTATTTTGTCTTTGTCAACTGTTCCTATACCTGTTCCGGCTAGATCAAAGTCTTTTATTATTTTTGGCAGTGATGCTGTTTCTCCACCTATCATGGATATTTTTGCTTGTTGACAACCAGTTTTTAAACCTTTTCCTATTTGGCTTGCTATTTCTGGGTCTGGTTCTTCTACTGCTAAATAGTCTACCATTGCTATTGGTTCTGCTCCAACACATAATATGTCATTAACTACCATTGCGATACAGTCTATTCCTACAGTGTCAAATTTGTTCATTAAATTAGCTATTAATATTTTACTTCCAACACCGTCAGTACTCATAGCAATAGCTTGTTTTCCAAAATCAACTAGTGCTGCGAAGTGGCCGGTGTTTTTAATTATATTTCTATATTCTAGTGTTTCTGATAGTTCTCCTGTTAATGCTTTAACAGTTCTTTCTTCTAAACTTATGTCTACTCCTGCTTCAGAATATGTTACCATTATTTCACCTACTTTATTTAGTATTTTGTTAAAAAAGTATTTCCTAGAGTATTATCTTATTTATATTATTTGTATTTTATAATTTAATATTTTTAACTAGATTTTTTTAAAAAAAGATATTTGTGAGATTATTGTAATCTCGTTGTTTCCAAGTTCATTGGAGTTTTTGTTTCTATTTTATATGATCGGTATATGCTACTTGCTAAGTCAAGTGCTTTGTATGCATCTCCGTGACATACTAATATTTTGTCAGGTTTTGGGGATAATCTTCTTACATATTCCATTAGTTGTTTTCGGTCACTGTGTCCACTGAATCCATCGATTGTTGTCACATCAAGATTGATATGGTATAATCTGGTTACTCCATCATCATCTAATGGTGCTTCCTTATGTCCTCTCTGAATTCTTCTTCCCAAGGATCCTTCTGATTGGTATCCTACGAATATGATGCTGTTCTTTTCATCTTCACATAACATTTTAAAGTATTCTACACTGTTTCCTCCGGTTAGCATACCTGATGTGGATAGGATTACACATGGTTCTTTGCTGTCTATGAGTTTTCTTCTTTGTTCATTGCTTGTTACTTTTCTGAATACTTCTGAGGTAAATGGATTTTTACCTATATGGAATATTTGGTCTCTTAAATCATTGCTTAAGAATTCTGGGTGTGCTGTATGTATTGCTGTTGCTTCCCATATCATTCCATCTATGTATACTGGTACATCTTTTAGTATGCCATGGTTTATGTATTCTTCTAGTACTATCATTATTTCTTGTGCTCTTCCTACTGCAAATACTGGAATTAGTACTTTTCCTCCATTGTTCAGAGTTCCGTATATACTTTTTATTAATTCTTTTTCTGCAGTGTTACGTGTTGGTGTTACATCTTCATGTCCACCATAGGTACTTTCCATGACCATTGATTCTATTCTAGGGAATCGGGTTACTGATGGTTCTAATAATCTACTTTTTTCGTTTTTAAAGTCACCGGTATATACGAAGTTATGTTTTCCATCTCCTATGTGAAGGTGGGCCATTGCTGATCCTACGATGTGTCCTGCATTGTGTAATGTTAATCTTATATCTGGTGAGATGTCTGTTACTTCTCCGTAGTCTAAGGTTATTGTTCTTTTTATTGTTTCTTTCACATCTTTTATGTTGAATGGTAAGGGTTTGTCTTCTCTGTGTGATATATCCAGATGGTCTTGTTGTAGAAGTGTCATCATGTCCCTTGTTGGTGTGGTACAGTATGTTGGTCCTTCGTATCCATAGTGGTATAAGTATGGTACAAATCCTGTGTGGTCAAGGTGGGCGTGGGTTACAATTACTGCATCAAGTGTGTTTAAATTGAATTCGGGTACATTTAGGTATGGGAATGCAGTTTTTTCATCTATTCCTGCTACGTTTACTCCACAATCAAGTATTACTTTACTGTTAGGTGTTTGTAGGAATAAACATGATCTTCCTACTTCTCTGAATCCACCTAGAGAAGTTAGTCGTACCCAGTCATTGTCAAATCTTGCTTCTCTGTGTATTTTCTTACCTAATTCTTGTAAAAATTCTTTTCGTTCTTTACTGTTTCTTTTCATTGTTAGTCTAATTCTTTGCACAGTTTCTGAAGCAACTGGTGGTGTTCTAAGTATTTTTGGTGCCCATCCTGTTTGTTTTACAATTTCACGTGAGGTTGTTCCATATTTTCCTATTACTAATCCAGGTTTTTTTGATTCTATTATTACTTCGTTTGTTACTTCATCAAAGGATATGTCTGTGATTTCTGCTTCTACAGGAACTATTTCTTCAATTTTAGTCATTGTTTCTTGTGGTTCGGTTAGAACTGATTTATCTGATCGGATTATTATTCTTTTTCTTATATCTTTTGCTAAATCTCTTATTAAACTTCCATTGTCTTTGATGATTTCAGGATTTTTTGTGTATATAACGATTTCTGGTCCTTCAAATTCAACCTTAGCAAGTTTAACTTTTTCAGGTAAACGTTCAATTATTCTCTCTTTGATTTCATCAATCATTGTGTTCATATAATTTCCTCGTTTATATTCTTTTTTAATCGTTGAAAGAATGATTTATGTTGTTAATTTTGTGAAATTTGAATTTATTATAATAAGTTTAACAATTTAGAAAAATTCTTTTCTTGAAATTGTATTCGTGTTTAATATTAATTCATTAATAAATAGTTTTAATTAATTACGAATCATTTATCCTATTTTTATTCCTATTATTAATTTGCTAATTTTGGAATTAAAAATAAATTATCTTCTTGACTTATAGTCGAACTAATATAAAATAGTTTAAAAATAACTATTAATTTTTATGTTTTAGGTTATATATAAAAGTATTTAATGTTTTAAAATTAGGGTGTTTTTTGAGGATATTTACATATCCTCTTTAATTTCTGCAATTTCTTCAGGGGTGTATATTTTCATTCCTTTCTCTGTGATGGTTGCTAAACGATAACTGTTTCCACTGTATACATCTCTTTCCATTGCTGAAGTTATTGCTTTTATTGCAACTTTTTTTCCTTCTTCAACTGTTAAATCTTCGTTGTATCTGTCTTCTAATACTCCGAATGCATATGGTGATCCAGAACCTGTTGATGTACATTTATCTTCCATGTAACTTCCACTTGGGTCTAAAGAGTATAATTTTGGACCATTTTGGTCTACTCCACCTATTATTGTTTGCACATAGAATGGTCCTGATTTTAGTATGTTACTTGTTAATACTGCTACTGCATCTATGGACATGTCTTTTTCGTTTCTTAATTTGTATAATGCTATTTCTGCTTTTATAACGTCCATTAATGATTGTGCATGTGATACTGTACCTGCTATTGTTGCTCCGATTTTATCATCTAATTGGAATAGTTTGTCTGCACCTTTGTTTGCAACTAATCCACCCATGGTTGCTCTTGTTTCTGTTGCTATTACTACTCCATCTTTACAAACAAAGCCTACGGTAGTTGTTCCTTTAACATCTTTATCTGTTGGTTTCATTTTATTTTACCTCCAATTTATTTTTTTTTAAGATTATTAAATTATTATAAATTTTTGATTTTATTATTTTATTTTTTTATAATTATATTATATGTTCTTCTATATTATAT
>JAFRKG010000047.1 GCA_017431845.1 Methanosphaera sp.
AAACAGCAGACTATCCAAGAGTATACAAGAAAAATCATGGCACATGTTCACAAAAATACTAGAACAAAAAGCATACGAACACGGACGAACACTAATACACATAAACCAATGGTACCCATCCAGCAAAACATGCAACAACTGCCAATACTACAATGAAGACTTAACGCTAAACAACCGAACATGGACATGCACCCAATGTGGTAACAAACACGACAGAGACATAAACGCAGCCAAAAACATACACCATGAAGGATTAAAAAAAATCAAACAAATACATTATTAATCACACATTAATTTATATGAACCGGGGGTTTCCCGGAGATCGCCTGTACCACTTACTATGCTTAGCGTTGGCGGCAATTAGGCAGGAATCAATATGAAAAATACGATTACTCAATATGAGTGAGAATTATATTATGATGAAGAAAGGAAAATATTGAAATAAAATATTTCCCTCTGTAAAAATACTATATTTGAGTATTACTCATACTTCACTCAAAGCAAGGTTTTCTACAGAGCCTGATTAAGATAAATATATATACTTGTTAATTAGATAATATTAATCATACTATTAATATTCATTACGTGGTAGATATTATAGTATAGGCTAAATGTTAATGTTAGAATCTTTTATTAGATTCACTATAACAGTAACATTTTTATTAAATTCTTATTTTAACAATTTTTATTTAAGCTCGTTTACTCTTTTTTAGTTAAATTTTAATATCATATTTTACAAAAAAATTCAATGTAGGTATAGATGAAGATCCTCCCAGTTTATGATATAATCCTAGCCAGATATAATCTTAAACACAAGTACTAACTTCAATGGAGGTGAAATTATAATGTCTACCACGTATCAAGATTTAACATGTATACTACTGTTGCTTGAAATATTAAGGGAAGTAATTCTCTTATACAAAATACTAATAGAGTAAAACCTCCCAAATAGAATTACAGACAATACAAATAATAAAGGATACGGATATACCTACACTTCACATAATATCATTATTATTTTTTTTAAGAGTATATACCTGTAAAAGAAAAAACTCTAAAATATTACACCGAAATAATAATTAATTATACAATATTTTCACAAAAAAGATAATTAACCCAAACCCGATAGAATTACTTAATTCTTTTTCTACAAAATTATAAATACTATTAAAGATAAAAATTTGATAAAATATTAAAAGGTTATAATAATTTGTACTATTTTATCTATATTTTTCAATATTTATAGAAATAATTAGATGTAACTACTTTTATTAACAATAATTATTCATGAATTAAAACACAACACCATACCATAATATTATAACCTAATACAAAAATATGATAAATTAATCTGAGAAAAAAATACTAATTTAAAGGATTGGATTATTATGATCAATAAAAAATCTTTTTTTATTCTCATAGTTTTAGTAATGCTTTTAAATCTAGCAGTTATTTGTGCAAACAATACAGAGAATACTATTTCTAAAGAAAAAATACAGGACAACTCCCCACAAATATCTGAAAATAATTATGAAAAAGATTACACTAAAACTATTAGCAAAGAAACTAAGCTTAATAAAGAAAATAAAACCTACACAAATACCGAAATTAATAAACGCGAACAAAACACTCTAAAAACAGCACCAGGTGAAGAAAATGTTAACAGCTACACAGGACTAGTAACCGCAGCAAACAATGCAAAAACATCCACACAACAAAACTATACAATAAACCTACAAAGTGGAAACTATGATGCAACAGAGGTTATCAGATGGAATTCAACAGGAAACTGTAAAACTCTTATCATAAATGGGAATAACAACACCCTAAATGGTAAAGGTACAATCCAATTTATGCAGATAAACAGTGCAACAACAGTAATACTAAACAATCTCCACTTAAACAATTACTATAAAAACGGAAACGGTGGAGTAATAGTTAACCAGGGTACACTCATTATAAGAAATTCATCATTAACCAATTCAATAGCAACAATGGGTGGAGGAGCAATATACAACTACCAAAACTCCATAGTATACATTACAAACACAAACTTCACAAACAACAAAGCAAACGAAGGCGGAGCAATATATGGGAGACTACAAAGTAACATAATAGTACAAAACAGTAACTTCACATACAACACAGCAACGGAGGGTGGAGCAATACAAGCAAACAATAATACCAACGTAAATATTGCTAACAGTAGCTTCACAAATAACACAGCAACGGAGGGTGGAGCAATACAAGCAAACAATAATACCAACGTAAATATTGCTAACAGTAGCTTCACAAATAACACAGCAACGGATGGTGGAGCAATAGGTGGATATAGATGTTCTAGTATAAATGTTACAAACAGTACTCTTTTAGATAACAGTGCACGATATGGGGGAGGAGTATTCGGACAATTAAATATAAACTTAACAGTAACCAGTAGTAATTTTACAAACAATAATGTACCATTTACTGGGGGGGCAATACACATACAAACTGAGTCACATCTTAATGGTATAAATAATAATTTCAAAAATAACACAGCAGGATATGGTGGAGCATTATATGTATATGACCGTACCAATATGACAGTTAGAGATACTAATTTTACTGATAACACTGCAGGATATGGTGCTGCAGTATATGTTAGTGATAATAGTTATTACATAAATATTACCAATACTAATCTCATAAATAATAATGCAACTTATGGTGGAGGTGCAGTATACAACCGATATGGATATGTAACATTAATAAAATCTAACTTAACAAGCAATACTCCCCCAACATGGGAAATTACAAACAACAGTCAAGTATATAATATTAAATTATTAAATGCTGATGGATATGTTCCTGATAATGGTATCGTAGCAGTATATGCCAATAATAAATTTAAGGGTAATTATATTTTAACAAATGGTATGATTGAAAATATTGTAATCCCAACAGGAGGAACTATAAAACTGGTCGTTAATGGATCAAATATGGAAGAATATTGTGAAAACACATACACCTTTAGAATTAATTACATGAATGTAACAATGAATGTAACAAACACAACCGTAAATCAGGGAGATCGAGCTATAATATTCATAAAATTCAATGACACAGTAAATTATGGAAGTATACAGATAAGCAATCAAACCAACATTTTAAAAAATATTAATATCCTTGAAGAAACTGATTTCATAGTAGCTGATATAGATACTACATACTTACCATATTCAGACAATATACTTGACATAACATATCTGATAGATAATATTAATATTACCACCAGTAGAGCAAATATAAAGGTAAGAATTCCAACAATAATCACTACAATAATAGAGAATCAAACAACATTAAATACTTCATTAAGAGCATATGTTAATGCAGTTGAAACAGAAACAACAGTAACAGGACTAATATCAATACATAACGCTGATGGAAAAATAATAGGATCAGGATATCTTGAAAATGGAATATCAATAATTAACATAAAATCCATACCAAAAGGTACACAAGAAATTACTATAAAATATAATGGTGATGATTATTGCCAAGAAAACAGAACCACATTAACTCTAAACATTAAAAATCAGGCAATAACCAATATAACCATACTTAACAACACAGAAGGAAATATCAGTATAAAAGTGAATATAACAACAGATGACCAAAAAGCATACAAAAACAAAGATGTTGAAATAATACTGCCTAATGGTACACGTATCACAACAACAACAGATACAAATGGAATAATTCAAATAACTGATACAACAACCACTCAGGATACCAGCATTACAATAAAAGTTCCTGATACAAGTGAGGTTAAAGGAATCAATACTACAATAGAATTCCAAGTTGTTCCAGACTATCAAAAAATTATTGATGGAATGAATGATACAATAAAGCAACAAAACACCACAATCAATAAACTAAACAACACAATAAACGAATTAGAAAAACAGATAGAAAATACAAACCAGAAAATAACAGAACAAAACAAAACAATTGAAGACCTAAACAAACAAATCACTAATCAAACCGAACAAATATACGAACTAAACAACAACCTCACACAAGTACAAAAAGAATTAAAAGAAGCAAAGGACACAATTGTTAACCAAAACAAAACCATCAACGAGCTTAACAAAAAACTTGATGATGCCAATAGGAACATTAACAACCTCAACAAAGAATTAGAAGATGCAACAAATAAAATAAACAACCTAACAAACACAATAAAAGACTTAAACAATAAAAACAAAGAACTAGAAGAAATCATCAAAGAACTAAACAAAACCATACCAAAACTTAACACTACAATAACAATAAAACCTGTGAAAGCCACAATAGGCGAAATAACCAGTATCACAGTAAACATAAAAGATGCAAACAATAAAGCAGTAACAGGCGGAAGAGTAATCTTCAAAGTAAACGGCAAAACACTGAAAGACGAAACAGGCAACACACTCTACGCAGAAGTAAATAAAGGAGTGGCAAGTATAAACTATAAAGTACAAAACGTATGGATGAAAAACACCACCTACATCGAAGCAGTATACAGTGAAACAGAAAAATACAACACAACACGTACAAAACAAACAGGAATACTAAACATCAGCAAAGGAAAAGCCAAGATAACACTAGACAAGAAAACAATCACAGCCAAAGCAGGACAAACCATAACACTAAGAGCAAAAGTACTAGACGCCAATGGCGACCGTGTAAACAATGATAAAGTAGTATTCAAAATAAACGGCAAAACACTAAAAGACAATAAAGGCAACACACTATACGCAAAGGTAAAAGACGGAGAAGCAGTACTAGAATACACCATACCATCAACATACAGTGCAAAAACATACACACTAACAGCCGTATTCGGAGGAAACTACTACCAACGAACCGAAACCAACAGCAGCATAAAACTAGAAAAAAAAGCAGTACTCATCACACCAGACAGTATAACAACAAAAAACAAGAAAACCACTATAAAAGCAACAATCACCGATGAAACAGGCAAACTACTCGTAACCAGCACCAAACTAGCATTCAAAGTAAACGGTAAAACAATACTAAACAATGTAACCAGTAAAAACGGAAAAATAGACCTGTCATTCACAACAACACTAAGACCTGGACTCTACGAATTACTGATAATAAGCGGAGAAAACAGTCTGTACAAGACAGGAAAAGTTACAACGGTACTTAAGATATAATTAATCAGACCCCCCCGAATAGTATAAAAGAAATATGCTGGGATGAAGGGCTAGAATATACTGATACACTCTTCATCATATCCTTTTTTTAATTATATTAGTTCTCCTTTTTTGGTGTTGTCAAAATGTGTGGTGAAGTTACCTTTTCCATCATAAAATTGCGTTTCGAGAATCCCATCTTTTAAGCTTCAAATTTAGTCTGGATAAAAATCCTCGTAATGTTTTAAATTTATTTTTTAAAGATTTGGGAGTTAAATCACCAAAAATACGTTCAATCCAATTACTTGTACGTTCAATAAAATCATCTTCAAGAAACATAGTTAAATAACGAGAATAAGGACGAATCTTTTTATCAATAATCTCATTAATAACATCCGGAAACTCCTCACACCTACCAGAGAGATTATCCAATACTTCAAACATATTGTCTGCTTCATAAATTTGATAAACTTCTTCTAAATATTTTTGATATTCCTTATGAATCTTTTCTGAGATATTGTTATCTTTTACATGATTATATAAGTATTTGTTGATGTTTTGTTTGGTGTGGAATTCACAAAATTGGTGTTTGAACCCTAAATCTTGTATTGGTTTTCGATAAGCAATATGTAAGTCAGTCGTATTGCTTTACGAGGTTGATTAAGAGTAGCATTACGTAAGAAATTATAAACTTCCGTACTATTTTCTTCTTCAACTATTTTATAATCCACCAATGTTCTATGATGTACATCAAATAATGCAAAGAAATAAACATACTTATCACTAATTTCATCTATTTTAACCCATAAACTATCAAACACATAATATCCAGAATAAGTTTCCAAATTAGACTCATATTTAATAATATAATCGACTATAATATCCTGTACTTCCTGATAAGATACGCATACATTATGTATTCTTTTCATGATCTCCTGTATTCTACGAACGGGAGTACCACAAATAGCATAATAATTCTGTATTATCTTCATAAAACGCTTGGAAACACTGAATTTTCTATCAACTACACTACTAATATCTGCAGAAAAACCTTTACCACAATTACGACATTCATAACGTTTAATACGAGCATCAACATTACCAAAAACATTTAAAACAAGTTTTTTAGGATAATAACCATCTTCAACAACATGTTTAGAACCACAATGAGGACAATAACTCCTAAATTGAGTAAAAACAACACCATCTTTAGTTTCAAAAACTTTCAAATTATCCGCAATCCGAGATAACTTAGATTTCACATAATCCTCAGCACAGGAAACTGGAAGATCATCACCCAAATAATCTACAATCAAATCTTTACAATCAACAGATAATAAATTTACACATTCATCATCATCAATATCTTTTCTAACAACATCAACTAATGGTTCACTAAAAAAACCGTCAAGTTTAAGTTGATGACCAACATAATTAGTAATAGGAGAGTTATTTTGTACTTTCATAATATAATATCTCTCCTTTTTACTATTTAAAATTTATTATCGCTTATTTTTTAAAACACGCCCCAAGGGGCGAATAAAACTAGTTAGATTAACATTTAAAAGAGATTTGAAAAGTATTACTTTTTTGCTAAAAAGTAACTGAAAATTCATCACCACACATTCTGACTACATCCTAATTCATTTCATACAAGTTTATTTCATTGAATAATTTGAAGTTTTTATCAAAACTAGCAACGTAATCCAGATCATAAAATTCAGATAGAACTACAATTGAACAATCGACAAAGCCTAATTTAAAATTATTATTGTTGTATTTCTCAAATACTGCAAATACTTTGTCATTATATTTGTCTATTTCATATTCGTTTAAGATTGTGAAATTATCTATCATGAAGTAATAAGCTTCACGTGTTAACTCGATATTTTTCGTACGCATCATTACTATGGTTACCACTTCTGTGATTATGCTGTTGCTGATAAAGCATTCATGCTTTTGTAATAGTGTTTCACATGTCTTTACTGCTAATTCATGATTTGATTCTATTTCTCTGAATATTGCTATGATATAATTGGCATCTATAAAAATTTTATTCATTTAAATAAACTCCTCTATCAATATTCCAATCGCCTTCAATATCATCTTCTTTTTTTATCATCCCATCAACATCTTTTAAGGTGACTTTTTTTCTAAATTTAATATTAAGTTCACCTTCCTCATTTTTTATCCATTCAACAATGGTATCCTCTGTTACATTAAATTCTTTTCGAACATTTTTTGGAATTACAGTTTGGTAATTTTTATAAATATTAGAGTTTGCTAAAATTTCATTCATTTAAATCACTATATGATATTTATAATTTAACAGTGATAATATATTTTTCTATTAAAAATAAAAAATCAGAATATATTTTATTCTCTTTTTTCTTCTACGACTTTAGCACTGCTTTACTAAAAAGATCAAATGTTAACAATTTTTCCATAACTATGCATTCATACTTACTATGTAATCTAGTATACTTGGAAATCAGAATAGCCTCCTTGTATCTATGCTTACCTTAGTATCACATTGCTTGTGATTTATCCCCGACCATTCATACCCGTTTATTTTTCTAATGAGTAGAACCAAACAATAAAAAAAAATATTCCCATTTGGAGACTAAGCTAATTATAATTTAAATAGGATGAATAAGGGGAGGAAATTATTTTATGTCATTACTTTACTAATACTGTCTTCGTTTGGTGCTTCTATTTTTACTAGTTTTCCGTCTTTGATGTATTGGAATTTGTATTGTTGTCTTCCGTCGTCCATTTCTGTTTTGTAGTATCCGTCTTTGCCATTGATTACTTTTTTGGTGTAGCCGTATGCGTTTAGTGTTTGTACTGGTTTGCCGTTGTTTAGTACTCCTACTGTTAGTTCTAGTTTGTCACCGTTACTGTTTATGTATTCTCTTGTTATTTTGTTGTCTACTCTTGTTCCGTCTATGTCTTCTACGTCTAGGCCGTCTTCGTCCATGTGTGTTGTGTCTACATCACTTTCGTATGCTTTGAAGCCGTCTAGTACGTTTAGGTTTTCACCGTTTATGTTCACGTTTTCTGCTGCGTTGACTGCTGTTATGAGTGAGCCTGCAGCTATTAGTATTAATCCGATCATTAATATGTTTTTTAGGTTCATTATCCTTCACCACTAGAATATAATGTTTCTGATGGGTGTTTTTCTTTCCCATCTCTACTTATTAGTTTGTATTGGTTCTTATATAAAGGTTTTCGAGTGCAAGTGCTTACTTACATCGTTATATGGTGAAATAAGGCTTTATAATGGTTGTTTACAAAAAGTACTAAATAAAGTATTAAATAGACAAATACTACCATAAAATGGAACAAAAACACAAAATTAAGTGTGTATAAAGGGGGAATCAAAAAGTTTGTTTTCTAGAGAGTGAAAAAGCACAATTATTATTATTATTATGCTAACACTCCCCCCTTTAAAAAATAGATGGTGAGAGAATAGACTCTCATTGTTTATTAATATTATTATTTTTTATCTGCAACGTTAGAATTAAAATAATTCCTAACACGATGGCCAATACATACATTACGGATGCCATTGCTTCCTGAATAATTATATCTGCAGTATTCACAACAATACTATCTTGTCCCTCTAGAGTATCTATTTTTTGGAAGTGGTTATAGATTTCCTGATGGAATTGGTCATCTCCTGAATGATCTGGTGCGTAGGTATCGACTGCAGTACTAATACCTCCCATAACTCCAAGAATTAGTATTATTCCAATAATTGCTGTACCCATTGATGAACCTAATGTTTCACCAGTTGAAATGATACCAGATACGTTATTTTGGCTTTTAGGTGGAATATCGAATAATGCAACATCTGCACTTAAAGCCATTATAAAACCAATTCCTGACCCGAGTAAAAACTGTCCTATAATTAAACCTGGCATTGAAAGATTTAATTTAAACTGATAACTTAAAATCAAGCATCCAATAATTGATATTATGCATCCAATTGTCATGAGTGTCTTATGATTCAGTTTTCCAATTAATTTTGGAGTGGCTGATGAAAAAATAAGCAAACCCAGAACAAACGGAAGTGAAGCCAAACCTGTATATAATGGATTGAATTGTAATACAGTTTGGAAAAACAGGACCATTACAAAGAATGTTCCAGATATTACAATATTATATAATAACTTGATAGATGCTCCTATACATAAATGTTTGTCTCTGAATAAATCAACGTCAAGTAATGGTACCTTGCCTGACCTTTTTCTTTTGAGTTCATACCAGATGAAGATTGCCATGACTATTAATCCTAAAATTATCTCAACTATGCTGATAGTAAGTTCCTTAGTCAGAGTTAATATTCCGAGTACGAGCAAAACAAGGCTTATAATAGAAACTATAGCACCACTAATATCTAAATCGTTTTTAGATTCGGTAGGTTTGAAATCAGTTATTTTGTTTTGCATTACTAAAATAAAGACAAGGAATATTAATTCAAATGCAAAGGTATATCTCCAACTTAAAAATGTTGTAATAACTCCCCCGATGAGTGGAGCAAGAGTATCTGCGAGTCCTGCTACCATACCCAGAGCTGCCAGAGCAATGGTACGTTTTCTACCGGAATATGTTCCACTTATTATTGAAACTATGGCGGGTACTATTAATGCTGCTGCAACACCTTTAATCCCTGACCATCCAATAAAAAACATTATGACATTTGAACTTATTACTGCGATAAGTATTCCGATACCAAAAAGTGTAACACCAATTAGAAAGAGTTTCTTTTTACCGACTATGTCTTGAAGTTTGGTGCTGAGCAATATCAGTGCAGCGGTTATGAGAGTACATAATGATACGATCATTTGAATAGTACTGACATCTGTATTTAAATCTAGAACGATTCGTGAAATGCTAACATTCATGAATAAAGAGTCCAATACTATGATAAATGAGGCACAAGCCACGACTATTAATGGAATCCAAGAATTTTCGTTAGCCTTTTCATTCATATTTATTTATCCTCCAACATATTTTTTTATAAAACTATATATCTCTATTAATGATTAATTTTATAATATTTATATAATATTTGTATTTGATTTTCACTAATGATTAAATTTTTGGATTAAATTTTCATTAAGCTATTTTTTCCATTATTTTTCCAGCTTAATTCCATTAGTTACTTATCATGAATAGTTTCATAGTATATGCTGTTATTTTCTCTAATAATTCTATAATCTACTAGTATATGGGTAAACGAGTGCATATACTTTTATTTAGCTAAAAAAAAGGTTAATATTAGGAAAGTAAATAATGATGATTACTTTTCTTCTACAAATTTAGGTACTGCTTTACTCATTGGATCGAATGTTTCGATATTTCGTATTGCCATGCATTTCATGCTTACCTTGTGGTGTAGTGTGCTTGGTAGTCTTAGTATTCTTTTGGTGTCTATGCTTACTTTGGTGTCGCATAGGTGGTGGTTTATTTCGGCTATCATTTCTACGAGTTTATCGTATCTTGGTGGTGTTATTTGTCCTCTTATTAGTCCCCAGTGGTTGTTGTTTACTAGTTGTTTTCTTTTTATTATGTCTTTTTTGAGTTTTCTGTTTAGTCCTGGGTATCTTTTGTCTTTTGTTAGGTGGTTTACTGTGTATTTGAACCAGTCCGTGTATACCTGTGGGTAGCCGAAGGGTATTGTGAAGTGTTGTAAGCCTTCTGGTAGTTCTGGTGTGTCTGCTCCTAGTATGTAGTTTACTAGTTGTGTTCGGAAGTTTCTATCTGTTTTTACTAGTTCCGGGTCTTGTATTCTTATGTGGTATCCTCTGCCACTGAAGACGTAGTGTATGTCTTTGTATCCTAGTTCTCTTATGTTGTCACTTATCTTGAGTGTTATTTCTTTTGCATCGTCGAGGCATTGTGGGCATACTTCGCCTTGTTTGCATGTGCATGTTCTTAGGGGGTTGTCTTTGGCGTCTACGTCGAATACCATTTCTGCTTCTGTCCATCCTTCCCTTTTCCTTGGGTTGTCGTATAGTGCTACTGATGTGTATGCTGCGTATGGTGCTTTGGCTTTTATTGCTTTTTCCAGGTGTCGTGTTTGTGTGTATTGGTTGTATCTGTCTTTTGGTCCTCTGCCGATCCGGTCGAATGCAAATTCTCTCCGGTGTATGTTTCGTGTTATGTATTCTGGTATTTCTTTTATGTTGTATTCTTCATGGTAGTATTGTCTTATTTGTTCTTTAGTTGCTGGTTCTAGGTTCGTCGTTTTTGTCATCTCCTCTTAGTAGTTTTCTTTTCCGGTTGTAGTATGATAGGGGGTTTCCTATTTTCTTGCAGTCACTGGAGGGTGTGCATAGTTCTGGTTGTGTGTTTTGGATGCTTTTGCAGTTGGGTGGTGTGTACCATGGCGTTTTTCCTATGTTTGTGTATCCATTTTTTCCTTCAGTGAATCCTAGTTTGTTGTGTATGTTTTGTTTTTCGTGTGGTTGGTCTGTTAGTAGTGGTGGTGTGCAGTTCTGTGCTGCCCTGTATATGAGGGGCAGTATTTCGTTTCTTGTTATTGTTAGGTCGGGGTCGTTGTCTGTAATCTGTGGATTTTTCTTGTGTTTAGCGTATACTCCTGGGTATAGTCTTGCATATGATAGAAAGGATGTTAGTAGTATGCTTATTGTGTAGTTTCGTCCCCCTGTTTTGGTACCACGTAGTGCTTTTTGTATGCATGGTGGGAATGCTTCTGTGTTGTATGGTGCTGCTTTTGTTTCATCAATGTGTGTGTGGTGGTTGTTTATGTTGTATTGTTGTATTTGTTTTTGTTTTTCTTCCTGTTCTATTTTTCTTATTTTTTTGGCTATGTCTAGTATTATGGGTGCGGGTTCTATTTGTTTTTGTTTGTCTTCTATTAGTTTTAGGTATTCTCGTGTTTGTTTTTCTATTAGTGCGGTTATTAGTTTCTTTTTTGTGTCGTGGCATAGTAGTGTGTAGATTTGTTCCGGGTTTCTGTGTTCGAGGTGTTTTCCGTAGTGTGTTAGGAAGTCTGTGTATGTTAGGATTACCTTGTTCTTGTTTAGTATTAGGTCTTTTAGTTGTAGCTTTGTGTTGTCTATTAATGGTATTATGTCGTTTAGTGTTGTGTTGTTTGGGTCCAGGTAGTCTTTTAGTGTGTTGTCTATTAGTTCCTGGCCGGGTATTGTTTCTAGTCTCTGTTTTGTGGTGTTTGTTATTATTTGTGTGATGAGGTCTGCTTCGTAGCTGTTTGTTCCATAACTGAGGGCTGTTGCCTGTAGTAGTGTGTGTGTTGCTATTGTGTCTGTTTCTGTTATTTCCTGTGTGTACAGGTATTTGTATTTGTTGCTTTTCTTGTTTAGCTGTTGCTGGTAGTGCTGTCTGATTTTTTCGTAGCATAGTTCTTTTATTGTGTTCACCTTTTTTTTGTCTTGGTTGAGTGTGTTTTCTATGATGTTGTTTATTTCCTGTGTTTCTTGTGTTATCCGTGTTATGTTTCCATAGTTGTATATAATCTGGTATGCTGATTGTCCGAATGGGTTTAGGTATGCGGTTTTCATATTATATGTATTTGTTTATAATAATATAATAATAAGATGAATGAGAAAATAAAATGGATGCATTAGGCTAGGAGTTAACCCTGGAATACACAGCAACAATAAAAATCACCACACTGGGATTGGAAGATATGATGTGTTCAATACTAGCATCCTGCTAGAAAGCTCTTCATAGAAGAAGAAACTTAAAAACAATAGTAGTATTAAAGAGTTTTACGTGTCCTATCATATTATTAATATTAATACACCTTCCATTTTTGGTGTCATTAATGTCACTTGCCTTATTTAAATCATGAAAAATATAACTAATACCAATACGAAAATGTTTAATGATAGAGAGGCCGAACATATGACTTTTTTTGAATCAGATATGACAGAATGCCCTGTTGAATTATCTCTAAGAGTAATAAATAGAAAATGGGTTTTACAGATTATCAGAGACATGTTTTTTGGTAAAAAAAGATTTTCAGAATTTAAAGAAGGAAAACCAGACCTGACAAATAAAGCACTATCCCGATGCCTAAAATTCATGGAAACAGAAAACCTCATAGAAAAAATCACAGACAAAGAAAATAAGAAGAACACACATTACATTTTAACAGAAAAAGGAAAATCTTTAAATCAACTAATCTATGATTTAGTAATTTTTACATTAGATAATGATAACGATCCATCACACTTTAGTGAAGAGACAAAAAACAATACTAAGAAAATATTCCGGGAAAAATTAGAATTAAACTAAAAAGTGTATCGGATAAATAATCAAAGGAAAAAAGAAGAATAGGAAGGTAAAATAATACCCCTGATTATTTCATTTCTTTCTCCCAGTACCTGATAGTGTTCAAGTTAATATCATCAGCTGTTTTTTCAATTAATTCTATCTCATCATCTGTTAACTCTATTTGACTTGCTTTTAAAGCATCAGTTACATGATGTATCTTGGTTGCTCCCACTATTGGTAATGTTCCCTTAGCTATTGCCCATGCAACTGGAATCTGTGCAATGTTAACATCATGATTAACTGCAACATCACCTAATACATGGTTTAGTTCTTCTATTTTATCAAGACTGTCACCATATGCTGCTGCCCTGTCTGAACCTTCAGGGAATGGATGTTTAGTATCGTACTTACCAGATAATGCTCCCTGTTCAAGTACCATGTATGAAAAGAATGTTATGTCATTTTCTTTACAGTAGTCAAGTATTCCTGAAGTTTCTGATGATCTGTTTAGTAGACTGTAATGGTTCTGAACTGCTCCTAACTTTAACCCGTTATCCTGTAGGATTTCATTAGCTTCTTTAATTTCTTCTAGGTTATGATTTGAAACTCCGAGCATTCCTATATCATATTCCTGTGCTGTTAATGCTAGTTTTTCTGTCCATTTTGGTGCATCAGCTGTGTTATGTATCCAGAAAATGTCTATGTGGTCAGTGTTTAAGAGGTTCATACTATTTTCTAGCATTGCTGTTACCGGGTTTTCTGCATTATTGTCAGCACATTGTGGTGTGAATTTTGTTGAGATGATATAGTCTTCTCTAGGTGTTGTTTTCAGAAATTCTCCTAAGACTTTTTCTGAAGTTCCCATACCATATGCGTATGCTGTGTCCCATAAGTTTAATCCTATTTTGATTGATTCATCATATATTGGTTTCAGGTCTTCTGTGTTTAATTTGTTTCCGAATGTGTTATCGTTTCCCCAGGCCCATGCACCTAGAGCTATTTTTGGTAATTTTTTATCTGTTTTCATAATTGTTCACTTGATATTATTATTTAATTTATTTTGTATAAAAATGTATTAGGGTCATGAATGTCACCATAAGCTCTGCTTTTATGATGTACCAGCATTATTTGCTAAATTATATCAAATCATTACAAGTGTAGCACATAATATAATTTGTGGAACAATACATTACTAGTGTAGCATGAAGCAATATTATAGTACAAGATATAAGAGTAACGGGTAATATCGCTTGCCAAAGGGTCAACTATAGTTATTCCATGAAAATAGCCTGTTTGATAAAAATTATGAAAAAATATAAAACAGACTAAAATTTGTAAAAATATAATAAAGTGTAGCACAGAAGAAAAAAAGTAGCACAAAAAATACGATAAATGTAGCACGAAAATAAAAGTGTAGCACAATACATCTTCGGACAAACACCACAGGTTACCAGAATCACATTATTATAACACAGCATATATGAATAACTATTAGAACCACACAACAAAAGATTAACAATAAATATTCCATAAATAGCCCGTTTAATAAAAATTATGAAAAAAAATAAAACAGACTAAAATTACAGAATAAAAAGAATAGTGTAGCACAGAAGAAAAAAAGTAGCACAAAATATTATAATTGTGGCACGAAATATTGGTGTAGCACAATAACTATTTGGACAATATACCCCCACCCACTTTTGTTGCATGAATCATTATCTTATAACACATAATATTTTTTTGGAAAAACTTGTAGAATCACCTGACAACAGATCAACCATAGTCATTCCATGAAAATAGCCCGTTTAATAAAAATTATGAAAAAAAATAAAACAGACTAAAATTACAGAATATAAAAGAATAGTGTAGCACGAAAACATAACCGTAGCACATTACAGAATTAGTTTAGGAATATTTTCAGATAATTTTAAAAATTATATATTCTTTTTATATATAAGTAAAAATAAACTATTATCATTAATCAGTATATATTTTTTTATTTATATGTAAAATTCCTATTTTGGAATATTTTAAGATATACTTTTTAATAATATTAATACCCACTGTGAGGTGTTACTTGATATCCCTTAAAAAAATGAAATTATTCTACTAAAAAGGAAATAAATTATAATTATAACAGGTTTAATCAAGTGATTTAAATGAAAAGTAATAAAATTATAATATTGCTTTGTTTAATGATAGTATTAATATTATCAGTAGGGATAGTTAGTGCAAATGATAATAACACTAATATAAAAACATCCCAGGTTGAAAAGATCCATAGTGACTATACTGATAAAGTTGATTTAGATAAGGCAGTAGAAAATAAGATAAATAATAATGTAACAGACAATAAAATTAAATCTTCAAATATCAATAAAAAATCTTCCAATAGGGTTAAAGGAGTTTATTATGCTTACGATGAAGATGAAGAGTATGGATTTAATGAAGGATCAGAAGTAATATTATCTTATAAAAAAGTTAAAACTAACCAGTACAATATTACCGCACGGATCATTAATTCATATAATCATCCTGTAAAAGAAGGTGAAATAACAGTTAATATAAGAACGAATAATAAAAATCAGGCTAAAACTTTAAGCTTCCATAATGGAACTGCCAGTTTTATTCAGAAGTTTCATACAATGGGAAATGTAAAAATTTATTCATCAGATTACTATACTGTCTCATATGAGCCAGTATCTGAAGATGGAGAAATACAAGAGGTAAGTTATTCTAAACGTAGCAGAATATATGTTAGCTCAAATACGTTAACATTTAAAGTATATACTGCATATACCGTTGCAAGTGTACCAAAAACTTGTGATGTAGATGAAAAAGTTCCTGTCTATAGTTTTTCCTATGATGACTATGAACTAGCAACTAAGGGTAAAGTATCATTGTACCTTGATGATAAGTACGTAACAACAAAAAAAGTTGTTAATGGAAGTGCAAATTTTAATTTAAAAATAAATAAAACAGGCAAACACATTATTGAAACAGATTATATCACAAGTTATGGTGAAACATACTATGATACAAATGTTGTAGAAATTACTCGTAAAAAAGAGAACATTGAACTTACTCTACCAAAATATGGTGATACTTGTGAAGAAATAGTTATAACAACCAAGGTAAATAATGATACTGAGAAAATAAACAAGGGATACGTGTTACTTAAGAATAATGGAAAACAATTTGCTAAAGTAAAAGTTAAAAACGGTGAAACAACCAGCATATATCGTTTACCTAACTTTGGAGACATATATACAATATCTGCAGAATATGTAAATAATAAAAAAACATTAGCAAAAGATTCAGGAGAGTTAAACGTTTATAACAGTGAATATTTAAGCTATGATGACATTCCAAAATCAAAAACTGATTCAAAAATAGTGTTTAATGCAACGGTAACAAATCCATATGTAACTGTGAATTATGGAACAATCGAAGTAAGTTTAAATAATAAAATATTGCTCAAAAAGGCCGTTAAAAATGGTAAAGTAGCACAGGCAATAAAAATTCCTAACAAGTCAGGAAGCTATGATTTTAATGTTCAATACATCAAAAAGAATTATGTGATTATTGAAGATGAACAAGATATGACAGTTACTGATTCTGAGAAATTAACATATACAATCCCAAAAACATTACTCCCAGACAATAAATACACATTTAAAGTAAAAGTAACAAGCCCCTATGTTAAGGTTAATAATGGACAAGTCAAATATAAACTTGGAACAAAAACTGTGACTTCAAAAGTTAAAAATGGAGTTGCAACAATCTCATTTAAAACAAAGAATAAAGAACAAAACTTAACAGCCACAGTATCATATATTAAATACAATAAACAAGTCGATAAGAAAACATCAAAAATAAACATACATTATACACATAAATCCTATGTGTATCCCCCAACAGATACTATCCGGGGCAATAAAGTTAAGATAGAAGACTATGTTTATAATACAAATTATGTTGATGCAAACTCGGGTAAAGTAATATTTTATGTCAATAATAAGAAAATAGGAACAGCAAAAGTAAAACAAGGAAAAGCAGTACTCTACTATAAGGTCAATCTTAAATCAGGAATTTATAAAGTTTCATCAATTTACTATGATAAGAACAATAAAAAAGTTGCCAAAGAAGATTATGAGTACATGACAGTAGTTAACAAGTTAACTAATGATAAAAATGTGAAAGTAAAAACATTTACTTCATCCGATTTAATTGGAGATAATTCTCAAAAAAGTATAGGATCATCAGAATATGTTGGTTGTTCATATGAATGGCGTGACCCTAAGTATACAACTTATATTAGTTTAACAAATAGTTATTGGTATTATCCAAAATACAATAAGTTAGTCAGAGCAAGAATTTATTACATGAAAAATAATAAGATATTTACTAAAATTTATGGTCAAGATTATATTTTCGGATTTTATCGGATAACCGTTGATAGTGATTATGCACCATACAAGGTTGAAATAGCTTATCGTGAAATGAATGCTCGTGATAAACGTGCAAACAAGGAATATTTTGGAGTTAAATACTAATCTTCCTTTTATTTTTTTTTTGGATATCAGGGACATGTTATAATCCTACAATAAACCATCCTCCTCTCCCAGTAAAAACTTAATTTTCTTTTATAGTACCAGATTATCAAATGATATAGCTAATAATTGCATGAATAATTGTAACAGATATGCACATAAGTAGTGTAGCACAATTAGTAATAGTGGCACAAAATACCATAATTGTGGCACTAAATATAGGTGTAGCACAATAATATTTGAACAACAGCACATGTTACAAGAATCATTATATATGAGTAACTGGTAGAATCATCTGACAACAGATCAACCATAGTCATTCCATGAAAATAGCCTGCTTGATAAAAATTATGAAAAAATATAAAACAGACTAAAATTTCAGAATACTAAAAAAATAGTGTAGCACAAAAATATAACCGTAGCACAGGATAAAATGATATTGTAGCACAGTCAGTAATAGTAGCACAAAACCATAATAAATGTGGCACGAAATATAGGTGTAGCACAACATATTCCATGATTGTAGCACACCACCCAAAAAGTAGCACAAAAAAAACTAATAATAAGAAAAAAGAAAATAATAACCAAAAAAAATAGGAACGGGAAAGAAACATGAGATATAAAACATTAATCCTAAGACTAGAAGATCGATCAGGCCACCTATTAGAAGTATCAAAAATAATCTCCACACACAACGCCAACATCACACGCCTCAGCTACAACAAAGTAGTAGACCAACACACAGTATTTATAGAAGTCTACGCAGACGAAAAAGACATAACAAACCTCACCAATGAACTAAAAGAAAAAAACTACCTACTACAACATAGCAGTGAAGAAGTTGATGCACTAATCACACTACAAATCATCGACATACCAGGAACAGTAACAAACATACTGGAAGTTTTTGAAAAATACGATGTGAACATCTCATACGTAAACACTCAGGAAAACAACACATCCTACCAGTACTGTAAAATAGGCCTTTACGCAGCAAACTCTGAACGTATACAAACAGTACTGGATGAAATATCCACATTTTGTAAAATAGTATCCATAAATTATGATATCCAAGACACAGTTATAGACAACACAGTATTCTATCATAACTTTGCACAGGAAATGAAAAGAAAACTATCATTAACACAAGAAGAGACAAACACATTCCTAAACAATTCCAATAAGATCCTGCAAATACTAGAAGATAAACATGAAAATTACTTCAAAACATTCAATTACATCAGAAAATTTGCTAATTTCACAGTAGATTATAAAGATGAAAACTTTAATCCACGAATAAGCCATAAGAACATTACAACTAATACACGAGTATACCTGATTGAACCACAATGTGGAGGAAACACCTACATCCTGGAATCAGATTCACAGTTACTGTTTATAGATTCAGGCTTTGCATGCTACAAGGAGGAAATGAAAAAAATTTTCCACGAATTATTCCCATCATTTGATGAAATGAAAAAACAGCTAATATTAACACATGCAGATATGGATCATGCAGGCATAACTGACATATTCGATGATATATATGTTAGTGAAAATACATTCATTAACTTCAAAAGAGAACATGAGGGTAAGAAAAATTTCAGAGAAGAAAACCCATTACATGAACCATACATTAAGCTTGATGAAATAATGTCCCAATATAAGCCACCATTATTAAACAAGTTAAGGATAATTGGAAGCAAAACTAATGACGAAGAATTTGAGGAGATAGGAGAGTTTACTTTCAATGATTTGACATTCAATATTTTTGAATCCAATGGTGGACACTTAAAGGGTGAAATAATACTGGTTGAAAAGAACACTAAGATCGTGTTTACTGGTGATATCTTCGTAAACATTCATGGTTTTACTCCAGAACAGTATGAGTTTAATCTTTTAGCACCATATCTTATGGGTTCTGTTAATACAGATTCAAAGAAAGCTTCATCTTGTAGAAAAATCCTATTAGAAAAGTGTAAGAATTATTTACTCTGCCCAGGACATGGTGAATGGGTTCAAAATACTGAGTAAATACACCATTACCCGTATTTTATTTTTTTAGACATGAAAAAATGTTTATGAATTATGAAAAACAGGTAACAAGTGGATGATTCCTGTTTTTTCCCGATATATTATAATTATTTTTTTAGCATTAACCTTAACAGATATTAATCTTATCATCCTTATCAAATAGTCTAACATATTCATCATAAAAACAAATTAATAGTCTGTTTTAATGTAAACTATATATAAAAGATTTAATAAAGTATTAATTATAAAATTATAGGAGAAAAGTGATATTTATGGCAGAATTACCAATCGCACCAGTAAAAAGAATCATTAAAGAAGCAGGTGCAGCTAGAATTAGTGATGATGCAGCAGTAGCATTAGCAGATGCTATGGAAGAATTTGCAGAAGAAATTGCAATAGAAGCTACTAAATATGCAAAACACGCAGGTCGTAAAACTGTTACAGCTGATGATATTAAATTAGCATTATAGGAACGTTTTACACTACAATTTATGAGGGGTGATGTTAATATTTATTTAACATTTGAACCCTTTTTTTATTAATCACCCATACATTAGATTATTTTTCTTGTTTTAGGATTAACTTGGTTTAAGTAATATTATTTTTTTGTAGCACATTTTAGTGTTTGTGTTACAATTTAGTGATTGGAACCCTCGAAGAATATGATAAGGTATTTTGTTTAAATGAACCTCATAGCCCTATTAGTCATTTATTGTTTTGTAGTATGTTTTATTATATTTATCTTTTATTTTTATGATTTTAATCAAAGGAATACCTGATATTACATGTTGAAAGTACATATAATGGTTGTTTTATAAGGAGATGACTGATACTAAATTACAACAATATTTTTGTAGCACAGTAATAATTGTAGCACGCCATTACAGTGTGACACTACAAAAAAAATATATAATAAAAAAAAAGAGGATTATATGTGTGGATTAATTTATTTTAAACAATCATTAACCCAGTTTATGAAATTAGTGGTTGAATCACCAACCCTTTCAGCTTGAGTATGCCCCTGATTCCAAACAGTAGAAAATTCCACATTATCCTTACCAACCTTTTCTAAAACTGCTAAATAAAGATTAACATCAACACACTGTGACGTATCACCCTGTTCAATACCAGTATTAATTCTCCAATACTGGGCAACTTCAGAACTTCCAGAAGCATTATAATAATCACACAAATAAAACAATGGATTATACATGTTCACACGAGTTTGCACAGAATTATTCACTGAATCCCTTTTTTCTAGATCATCACCATAACCTGAAACATAATCCGGAGAATAACCATCATATTTTGAGTACTCCCCAGCATTACGGGTAAGTAAGCTTTCTACTGTCTTATCAAAGTGAGCTGAATCATTACCATCAATTCCAAACAATCCATTTTCTGCTTGAGACTTGTTTAAATCATCAAATGCTGGAGTTGATTTGGAAGGATTTTTACAATGTTTTACAAATGATTCTAAAGAAGTAATATTAGCAGTATTTGTACCTGCATCATATTCTATCCATGAATCATTACCATTTAAAAAGTTAATATAATCCTGTGCAGTTTCATAACTTTCAGAACCACTACTCTTTTCATCTCCCATACCTGTTGGAGGATTTCCTGCAGGCATATTTTCTGAATTCATTGGAGCTTCACCACCAGGCACACCCATAGATGGTACATCACCCATTGGTGCTCCCCCTGATGGCATATCACCCATTACACTCTGAGCTGATGGAGTATAAGGGAAGGTTGTGTCATTTAAGAAGTTATTCAATGATTCTTCGGTTATGTTCAGTATGTAGTCATAGTAACTTCCATTAGCATATATGCCAGAGGTACTTTCCTCCAACGTTAACCTGTTCCCATCAGGATCTTTAAGTCCCAGATTGTTTATGTACAATGCATATTCACTTGCCAGGTCATTGCTTAACTTGTCTGTAAATGATGTGTTATTTCTAATGTATTGTCCCATATTCCACTCATAAGCTGCATCAGCAGTGTCAAGGTTAGTGATTGGACACCAGCACATTGATCCCATAATTGTATTTGATATACTGTTTCCATCTTTGTCAACCATTGCAGCACCAATACTTTCCAAGTAAGGATTGTATAATTCGCTGTTTCCGTTTGTTCCCATAATTGCAGATTGTGCTCCACCACCACTATGACCAAAGGTAAATATTCTACTGGTATCACCAGGCAGAACATCCTTATTATACCGGTAATATGTTACTGCTGCTTTCAGGTCAGTTACTCCACTAGGTGCCCCAGAATTATCTCTTCCACGACAACCCGGATTTAAATATATGAAACCTGCATTTGTGTATTGTTTTATCTCTTCAGCATTGTAACTAGTTGGTGCTTTGCATGAGGAGTAACCAGGAGTATTAACTGGCATTACTATAGGTGCTTCTCCTGCTGTGTAATTTCCAACTTTTGTGTTACTTCTTAATTTACATGTGTATGTTTCGTTTGAGTTTTTTGTTGCATCAAAGTATTTTCCTGGAACATAAATTCCACAAGATTCATAATCCTTATCTTCCGGACTTAAACAATAAACTAATCCGATTTGATAATAAATATCGTTTGTTTCATCATAATGCCAATTATTCATATTTATGGATAGTTTATCTAATTCTGTCACATTATATGATGGACCATCACCTCTTGAATGACTATTACTTCCCATCACGGTTAGTGTACATCCAATAATTATTAGAATAATTAGTACTACGATGAGTTTATACAATTTTTTCATATCTTTCACCGTTTAATAATTAATAACTATGAAGTAATATTAAAGATTTTCTTAGAATTCTTTTAAGAATAACAATAGGAAAACGGGGGAGGTATTAGAGATAATGTTTTTGTAGCACAAACTTGTATTGTGGTACAATATTCTGTAATGATGATTTTTCAATATAATATGACCTACTTGAGGAGTGAAGAAATATAACATGATTAGCAGAATAATATCAGTGTAGCACAAGTAAATTATGTGGCACAATTGTATATCGAGTATGAAAACAACCCCATACAAAGTACCAGTGAAAAATTATATGTAGCACAATATTAAGACTGTGGAACAAAATATTTTACAGAGTGTAGCACAAAAAGAAAATGTGAACCAATTATATAGGGAATAAATTTATACCAGATACTACCATAACATGACAAAGAACACAACTCATATGTAGCACAACATAAATGTGGCACAACCCAATACTGTAGCATGAAATAAAAATGTGGAACAAAAACAGTTAATCAATCGTGGCACAAAAAGAAAATGTGGCCTCATTATAAAGATTGACTTACACCAGATACCATCATAACATGATCAACAAATCAATCCCCTTCCTGTAGCACAACATAAAAAGTGTGGTACAATTTAAAAATGTGGAACAAAACATTTTACCAAGCGTGGCACAAAAAGAAATCGTAGCCTAAATTATTACCAAGTAAATTATAAAACATAACAAGATAACATAACCTCCAATACAACCTACCCGTAGCACAAAATAATGGTGTAGCACAAAATAAATACACAAAACCAACAAGATTAACAAATCATGTTCCACAAATTACCTCTGTGCTACAATAAAACCCAGCATGTGCTACACTTTAATTATGTAGCACAACAAGGACTTCAAATAAGTTTTTACAACAAAAAAGATGTATTAAAAAAATTACCAAGAACAAGACATGAAAATAATTCAAAGTAAGATAAATATAAAGAGGTAAGATAGAAGTAACATATTAAAATATCAATCATAACTATCATTATTTTAACCATAAATCATTTCAATAAAAAATAGAAAAAAAGCACCTACATTAATCAACAAAAAAGAAGAAAATTCCAAAAAATCACTAAAATTCCACCAAAATCGTAGCACAAAAGAAAAAAAGTAGCACAAAAAATAACAAGACCAAGAACACAATACCAACCGAAGAAACATACCAAAATTTCAACACAACCTCCGTTATAAATGTAGCACAAAATAACAATAGGCCACAAAACACAGATACACACAATAGTGTAGCACACCACAATAATTGTTCCACAAAAATAGGATCAAATAAGTTAAAAATGAAAACGTGAAAATACAACATCAACTCGTGTGCCACAATAAAAAACATGAACAAATGTGCTACAAGGTAATAATGTAGCACAAAAATATTCAAAAACCAGACCCACAACTATTAACTTGTGCCACACACCACAAATGTGACACAATTATCAGAAAATTTGTACCACATTTTAACAATGTGGCCAAAAAAATGCTATTTTTAGTAGCCCAAAGCCTATTTGTGACACAAAATATGCCCCTTTTTTGTAGCCAAAACAGCACACAGGCTACAAAATCTGGTTTACAAATGCCTCATGTGACACAATTTTTGTAGCCAAAATATAACGTGTGCTACGCGTTTTTTGTAGCACGTTTCATCATATGGCTACAATTTTTCAGTAAATAAAAAACAAAAAACAATACATCATCAGTTGTTTTTGGTTTTATGACATTACAACTC
>JAFRKG010000048.1 GCA_017431845.1 Methanosphaera sp.
AATTTAATATTGAAAAAAATATACATTGTTTAAGGAGTGAAGATTGATATTATGAAATTAAAAAAACAAAACAATAAAGAATTACTAATAAAATTTAAACAAACACCCAACCCTAAAGAATTAGATGACATGCTGACACAATTTGAAAACAACATGAACAAAAAACACCACAAATACTTCCTAAAAGAATCAGAAAACCCCTTCATATACTTCCTAGAATACTCCAAACCAGAAGAACTAATGAAAGAATTAGAAATTAAAGAAGAATACAAAATAACACCCGTAACCTGTGTTATGAGCAATATGAATTATATTACAGCAACAATACTAAGAAAAATAAGACACAAAATTTGTTACCAAGACACATTCAAAGTAAACTGTTATATAAATTCATATACAACACCAGAAACCAAAGAAAAAATAGAAGAAGAATTAACTGCCAGACTAAAAAACTTAATGCACCTAGAAAAAGATTTAATAAAACCAGTATGGACAATAGAAATATACATAGTAGGTGATATAACAGGAATAAATATCATCTCAAAAAAACAGAACAGAACAAACGATAAAATATGGACATAATAAAAATAGGTAAATCCTATTTTTAATTTTTAGATAATAACAACTCAAGATTTTCCTTCAAAGCCAAAATCTGATCCCTACTAGGTAAACTAGTATCCACATTCAACATGGAAACAATTCTCTCATCATTAATAGCATTAAATCCCATTTTCTGCACATAACCATTTAATTTAGCTCTTAACGAATCATCCTCAATATCATCCGGATTTAAACCTAAATAACGAGGCAATTTATTTGAAGAAGGAAACATTGTAATTGCCCTACAAGTTTTTCGCTGATTTTGTCTTCTTTCCAATATAGTTAAATAATCACTACTTAAATCAGGATCAATAAACGGAATTCCAACATCACTCAAAGCAATAACTTTAATATCACTAAATGACAACGGAGTATCTATAGCATCTGCAGACCTAGAAGCAACTGTACCCCCACTTCTATGAACCCTTGGACCTTCACCTACATGCAATCCTGCCTCTATTAACCCACTTCTTACAGGACTAGCTGCAGTATAAGTTAATATTAGAGCATCAGGTGTTAATAACTCTTTTAATTTTGTGAAAAAATCCACAGAATACAATTCAGGACATTTTGCTGGACTGAACGGATCTAAAAATACAGCATCATACTCTTTATCATAACAATTCCTTACAAAATCCCTTGCATCACAAACATTAATATTTAATTTAACATTAGAAGGAAGAGTACTTAACACCTTATTAAAGTGTAAATATTCCTTTTCAATGAGATAAGACTCTATTGCTTTTTTCACATAACTATGAGACTCACAAATATCGGGAATAAATAAAGTTGTAGCTATCGTTTCTAAAGAAGATTCAACCATGTCCACTTCAATTTGAACATCACAATCTTTCAGATAATCCAATAATGCTGAAACATTATATCCAATACCACTACATATATCTAAAACTTTAATCACTGTACTTTTTTCAGCTTTTTCTAATAATTTTGAAGGTATAACAAATTTTTCAAATGCTTCCGTCCTAGCACCAAATTTACTATGTAATGTTTCTGATTCTTCATTTCTTTCATCAGAAGTTAAAGTAAAAGAACCATCCTCAGTTCTTATTAAAAATCCCGCTATCTCATCCTTAAATAATTCTCTTGCATCTTTATGTCCATTTGCTTCTAATTCAAAAACTTCTTGTATGATTTTTTTATGCTGAGAATTAATTTCAAGTCTTGATGATTCATCTTCATTATTCATATATACACCATATAGAAACAAAAATAATTTCAATAAAAAAATATTATTCCTTAATTTATATAACTATATATTAATTATTACTTTCAAAGATAATAAATATTTATTAAGAAAAGTTTATTATCCCAAAAAAAATTTAGTATAAATTAACAAAGATAATAATAGAATACGGTGGTAAAAATGAATAAAAAAATTATAGGAGCAATTATTGCATTAATTATTATAGTTATTGCAGGATACACATTTTTCTATGCACCTTATCAAGATAATGTATTATCCGAAAAATATAATGCAAGTTTACAAAATGCAAGCAATATTGAAAAAAATATAGTAACAGCAACAGAAAAATTTAACAACCAAAACAGTACTGATGTTGATGTACTGATTAACACAATAAATAACGAAGTAACACCTAAATATTCTGAGGAAATAGCTGTATTGAATGAAACAGTTAATTATGCAAACAATAATCAAACAAAAATAAATTACATAAATAACCAAACAAAACGGTTAGAATTAGAATCTAAAAGTTTAAATGCTACTGTAACTATGTTAAATGCTATTTCACAATACGTTAAAGGTGAAAAAAGTGGAGAAGATGCTCAAAGTTCAATTAATAGAGCTAACATAGAAATGGAAGATAGTGCCAAAGAATTAGAAAACATTAATGAGAACATTAAACAATTATTAAAAGATAATCCTGATTTAAACCAAACATTACATGGTCTTAATTTAGAAAAACCATTTTATGGAGAACAACGTACACTACAAACTCCAAATGTAGCTAATAACACTACCTCAGTATAATTTCTCCCCCATTTTACCAATTTTTTTCTAACTTTTTTTCTAAAAAATAATAATAATAAGTTTAAATAAAATAAATTATATCTATAGATTAGTTAATATAATGTTTAATTAGAATAATTTAATAAAAAAAGGATGTTGGAGAATGAAAACATTTAAGATGTATGTGAAAACAGTCATTTATAATGAACAGGGAAATATTCTTCTTTTAAATAAAAAAAGAATAAATAAAAAACCTAGTTGGGATTTACCGGGATCTTCATTTACTGAAGAAGAAAGTTTTGATGAAACCATAATAAATAACGTTCAAAAAGAAATTGGTTACTACGTATATCCCGGAAAAATAATAGGCATATCCGATTACTCAAATAAAAACGAGAAGGAAGTAAATGTAATAATGGAAGGAAGTATTCTTAATGGAGATTTATTATTATCCAAAGAATATGAAACACACACTTGGGTACCATTAGAGAGAATGACCGATTATCCATTAGCACCATGGTTAAAAAATTATTTCAAGGATAATAAAAATCCATTCCATGATGTTGAAATAGAAATAGAAGAAATTAACACTAAAAACCAAAGAAGACGAGAAGTAATTCAGGAAGATGTGAAAATTAATAATACCTCTGAAAATAATTCTAAAAAAATAAACGAGAGTATTAAAAGTTCATTCGGATTATTAAAAGATACAATAATCAGAACATTCCATCCACAAGAGGCAAAAGTTAAACAAACACAGCCTAAACCTAATCAGATACATCAAGAAAACAAAATTGAAGATGAAAAAGATAGTTTCACAAATAAAATAAATCTTAACTTTAAACGGGAAAAAGAGGAATATATTGAAAAACCTACCAATGATGAAAATGAGATTATAATAGAACACAATGAAAATAACATCATAATAGAACATAACAATGATGATAATAAAATTGATCAAAAATCCAACGAAGATATTATAATTGAAGACAATATCATTAAAGATCCTGTTCCTCTAACAAAGAATATTCCAACACCGAATACTAGGAACAAGAAAATATTCGATATGAATATAAACAGACAAGAAAATATGAAAAATAGTGTGAAAAAAATAAAAAAAGTTATTAAAAACACTAAAACAAATGTGGAACCAAAAATTAAAATCATTAATGAAAACGATAAGATACCACGTATCAGAAAAGAAAAAGAATCAACAGAAAAAGTAAGTTTTAATTCAGAAAACATTAAGAATGGATGGAAAGAAAGGTTAAACAGAATAAACCGTACTGATGCAAACAATGTTAAGAAAGAAGCTCCTCGCCCTAAAGGACAAAGAAAATAACTTTGTTCCCAACATCCCTTTTTTTAAATAACCGACAATATGTAATTAATTGTTAATTTAATTATTTCAATACCAATATACCCTACTGAGATAAAATAGAGCATAGTTAAAAAACCTGCTATAAAACCTAAAATCATCAGATAGGAATCTTTTTCTAAAATACTCAAGGAAAGCATTAATATTGATAATGCTGGAGTGAAGTCTGTGAAAGGAATAGGTAACGGTAAGAATAATAATAAAGCAAGTATTATGGTCATCACTCCATTCGCTATTACAGCATATTTCTTCTTATATAAACTTCCCCTAGGTTTTGATATTTTTTCCAGATATCCAAAAACTTTTTCCAATACTTCAAATAATTTTAAAACATTTGTTTTAGATATTTCATATTTTCCTATGAAATTAGGGATGTAAATAGGTTTATTTCTTAGAAATGATATTTCTAATAATATTATTAAAATTCCAAAGGGCGTACTGCTTCCAGGAATAGATACCGGAATTAAAAATGGAGCAAGCAATATTATTATAAAAAATTGTACTCCTTCAGTAGATAATATCTTTGTTAATTCATTTAGAGTTAGATTTCCGGAGGGTAATTTTTTTTGGATTTCTTTTAAATTTTTTGATGTTGTAAGAGAATTTTCGTTTAATCTTTCTATCATAATATCAGTGAAAAAAATAATAATATGAAAATTTTTAATAATTTTTGGTTTTTCATTTTATGTATCTTAAAACATTAATCTTTAAGGCTTTGTATAATTTCGGATATATTAATATCTTTAATATATGGTATTGCTTCGGTAGCTCCGGTCTGTGTTGTAGATTGTGCTGCCATATAACTTCCTATTATCCCAGATTCTTCGAGTGAATAATCGTTTATGTATCCATATAAAAATCCTGCATTGTATGCATCACCCGCACCTGTAGTGTCAACTGCGTTAACTTCAAATATTTTAATGTTGTATTCTTCGTCTTGTTTTTTAATAAATGAACCTTTTGTGGAACGTTTAACAACTAATATTTCTACTTTTGGAGCTACTTGTTCTACGGCTTTTTTGAATTCTGTTTCGCCTGTTGCTAATAAGAGTTCTGTTTCGTTTATTAATAAAATATCTGTGTAAAATATTAGTTTATCCATGAATTCTTTTCCCTTATTTACATATAACATTCCAGGATCAAATGATATTTTAATTTTTGAATCCAATTCATCAAGTAATTCAAATTGTGTGTTTATTGATGGGTCTTCAGGGTTTAAACCTACAAAAGATGTTAAATGTAACACTTTGGTGTTTAACAAGTAGTCTCTTTTTATGTCTTTGTTCGATATTTTATCGTTGATTTTTGGAGTCACGTAAAGTTTACGATTTCCTTCATCATCTACAAAGCCTATTACTTCACCTGTTTCTCCTTCTGATTCTATTAAATGATCAGTGTTTACATTATTTGTTTCTAGATAGTTTTTCATCATTTTTCCATTAGAATCAGTACCAATTTTTCCAATATATCCAGTGTTTAATCCTAATTTTGCCATTCCAATTATTGTGTTGGATGCAGATCCTCCACATGATTTTGTTTCATTGTATATGAATGTTTCTCCATCAGTTGGTGCAAATTCATTTACTTGGCATAAACGGTCTATGTTTAATGCGCCCCATCCTATTATATCAAATGTCATTTAAATCCCAGTTTTTATTCCAATATTTCTTTAAGGTAGAATTTGTATTTTCCAAGATTTCCACCATAATTTCCTGCAGATACTTTTAATACTCCTTCAACACCATTTAATGCTTCAATTCCTTTTATTAATGATTCTTTTGCGTTGTCGATGTTTAATGCATTGATTACAATTTCTGGAATATAGTTTACTCCTTCTTCAACTTTAGATTCTTCACCCAGTTTTTCTTTGAGTGATGGGCAGTATGGATGGTTTGTTGTTGGACCTATTTCAGGATAGTTTGTTTCAACTTTTGATCCTGCTGAACATATGTCAAATGGTGTGCATATTCCTTCTACTTCCTGTAATGCTTCTAATGATTTGTATCCTGCATCTAATACTGCTTGTTTAGTACTGCAGTAGTACCAGAAGTTCACTCCCATTATTCCTTCCATACAACCTAGTTTCTGTTCTATGTAAAAGTCTGGGACGCATATTGGTACTCTTATCATTGTTCTTCCATCAAAGTCTTCTGTCCATTCGTATCCATCACCGCAATGTCCCACATGTTCGGTAGTATCTATGTAATCAAATGGGTCGATTGATGCGTCAAATATTTTCACGAAAGGTTTTACTAGTATATCTTGTCTTATTCTGAATGATAATTCCTTATCAAATTTTTTAAGATCTTTAGTGTTATACCAGAATTGTATTATTACTCCTGGCCTATTATCGGGTGTTTCTTCTGGTGATAAGAATTTTTCTACTCCTGATTCTGTTCTTCCTATTACTGTTCCCGGTGTTGCACATGCATCATATGATATTTTTTCAATGGTTTTTTCATCTTCTGCTGTTACTATCATTCTTACACATGTTCCTGTGAATGCTTCACAATAAGTATTTTCTATTTCAAAATCCATATTTTCACTATCCTAAGTTTCCTATTTTTTGTCCTCTTACTTTGTTTCTTATGATTTTACTTTTTTCATTTAATTTTTCTGTATTTTCTTCAGTAACTAGATCTATTGATGCTTTATTTACAAGCAATTCCTTGGTAATTTCATTATTTTCTGAGTATCCTAATATTGTTTCTAATGAATCCTCATTATATGATTTTATAAAGTCATATACTCCTTCTGTTCCTTTATTGTTGAAAATTTCTGCTATTAATGCCAGTATTAAATTATTTGTTGATGTTATTGATATGGATGAGGAGTTAATGGAATGAATATTACCATTAAAGGATATGCTTATTCCATTGTTTTCTTTTGCATATTCTAATGCTTCACAGTCGGTTATGCTGTCTCCAGTATACATTAGATTATATGGTTCATATTCGTTTTTTTCTATAATGTCTAGAATAGCATTCCTTTTACCAATACCACCTACTGGTGTCACTGAATTGATTAATTCATTTATTTTCATTTTTGAGATTACATCCGTGAAATAGTGGTTAATGTTGTCAAAGCTGTAATCAAATAGAATATTTTCCCGTATAGAAAGTAATGATTCTTGTTCATCATTATTTAAATCATACTTATCTAATTCTAATTGGGTTGAGTATGTGTTTTCATATTTAAAACCTGTTTTATCACATAAAGCTTTAATGTATTGATTATAACTGGTGCTTACAATATAAAATGGCATGATTTTTTGTACATGGCTTATCATGGAATAAGCTCCGTCAACCATGTTTATATTATCTTCCGAAAATTGTATTAAATCTTTTTCAGTTAGGTCATATGCTTTAAAAAATGGTAGAATAAGTTTTAAAGTACTTCCGGCAAGATATCCTTCAGTATTTTTTTCTACAAGCATGTCATCGTAGTTGCTTAATATACTAAAAAATTCTCCGCCTTCAGGAATAAAATAATCTGATATTTCATAGGCATTATCATTTACTGATAAAGGTCCTTCGCAATCAGTTACATAAAATTTATCTTTCATAAATCAAACTCCCATTAAAGAAATTTAACAATATAATTATGTATATCAAAAGAAACATATTAAATTATAATATAACTTTGAATCTGATGAACTATGACTTTGATGAACAAAATTATTAAGGGCATACTAATTGCTATTTTAATAATTGCTATTATACAAGTAATCCACCTAGTTGTATTCCATAACCCTGGACAAGATTACACGGAATTTTATATGGTTGACCATAACAATGATACATTAAATTATCCTATCAATGTTACTCAAAATTCTGTTAAAAAATTAGTTATTGGAATAACTAATCAGGAGCATCAGGAAACTAATTATACTATTAAGGTTTTGAAGGATAATCAGATTATTACAAAGTTCAATGAAACATTAAAGGATAAGGAAACTATGGAAATTCCTTATTATATGACTAGTACGAATGAGAAAGGAACAAATCAGACATTAAACTTTGAATTATATAAAAATAATGTTTCATCCCCTTATAGAACATTATATCTTAGGTATAATGTAATATAATAAATTTTTATACAATATGAAATATTTTTGACAAGTAATTAAAAAAATGAGGCAAAACATGAAAGATAAAAGATGTATCGTGACAGGAGGGGCCGGATTTATAGGTTCACACATTACAGAATTATTACTTGACCAAGGTGTTTCAAAAGTAACGATTATAGACAATATGTCAACAGGAAAAGTTGAAAACTTAAAAGACATGGATCATGATAGAATTGAACTTATCTGTGGAGATATCGTTGATTTAGATTTAAAAACAATGTTTGAAGACTATGATTACATATTTCATGAAGCAGCTCTGGTAAGTGTACCTGAAAGTGTTAAGCACCCAATTAAAACAAATAATTCAAATATAAAAGGTAGTTTTAATGTATTTAAGGCAGGATGTGAAAATAAAGTTAACAAGATAGTATGCGCATCATCTGCAGCAGTATACGGAGAGACAAAAGTTCTTCCAAATGTAGAAACACTACCATTAAAGCCATTATCACCATATGCTGTATCTAAAGCAACAATGGAATTATATGCATATACTTTCACACAGACTTATAATTTACCAATAGCATGTTTAAGGTATTTTAACGTATTTGGTCCAAGACAAAGTGTTGATTCAGCTTACAGTGGAGTTATCCCTAAATTCATCACCACACTACTTAGAGGAGAACAACCAATCATATATGGTGATGGAACACAGACAAGAGACTTTGTATATGTAAAAAACATTGCTGAGGCCAATATTAAAGTTGCTTTGAGTGATGTAACTGGTGTTTATAACATTGCTCATGGTAATACAATTAATATTAAGCAATTGCTTGAACGAATTTGTGAAATAATGGGATATGATTTTAACCCAAAATATGAACCTGTCCGTGAAGGAGACATTAAAAATTCATTTGCTGATATAAGTAAAGCAGAAAATGATTTCGGATACGAAAATGAACATGATTTTAACAAGGAACTTAAAGAAACTATAAATTTCTATGAAAAAGAATTTGAAAATTAATTCTTTACAACTAATTTTTCTTAATTTACAGGGATTATAATGTTTTCAAGGCTAAAAAATTTATTTAAACGAACTGAATATACTAAAGTTTTTGAGAATATACTATCCCTTACTGGTTTACAGTTTGCTAGTTACATATTACCTCTTATTACATTACCCTATCTTACATATATTTTAGGACCGGACAAGTTTGGATTAACGCAGTATGCAATGTCCTTAATCTTATATTTCCAAATGTTTACTGATTATGGGTTTAACTTATCTGCTACTAGAGAACTTGCAATAATTAGGGAGGACAATACAAAAGTTTCTGAAATTTTCAGTACTGTGATGTTGATTAAGATATGTTTAACTGTTTTAAGTTTAGTTATCTTATTAGCAATTTGTTCATTTATCCCCCGTTTTGCAAGTGATTCAGAGGTTTATCTGTTAACTTTTGGGATGGTTATAGGTTATGTGTTATTCCCTACTTGGTTATTCCAGGGCTTGGAATATATGAGGTATACCAGTATTCTTAATATAATTGGTAAATTAATATTCACTGTGTTTATCTTCGTATTTGTTCATAATACATCTGATTACCTGTTAGTTCCTATTATCAATTCATTTGGTTACCTTGTTGTAGGAATACTTGGAATTTATGTTGCTTTAACAAGGTTTGATATTAAACTAATAAAACCTTCATTAGAAAATATTAAGCATCATTTAAGGGCTGGTTGGCATGTTTTCTTATCCACAATTGCTATGAACATGTATACTACAACAAACACGTTCTTGTTAGGATTATTAACCAATAATACCCTTGTTGGTTATTACAGTATTGCTGAAAAAATTACTGTTGCCGTTAACGGATTGTTCACCCCTGTTTCACAAGCATTATTCCCATTTATCAGTAGAAATGTGAGTGAAAGGGATGAAAAAACAAATATCCTGTTCATTAGGAAGTTAACCAAATTAGCTGCCATCCTTGGATTAGTATTTTCCATAGGATTGTTTGTATTTGCAGATGCTATAATTTTAATATTGTTTGGAGCAGAATATCAAAGTTCAATCATTATTCTGAGGATTTTATCTGTCTTACCATTTATGGTATCTTTAAGCAATATCTTCGGTATACAGACCATGCTCACATTCAATTACAACAAAGCATTCAGCAGAATTGTTTTGTTAGGTGGAATATTGGATATTACTTTGGGAATAATATTAATCATATTACTGAAGGATGTTGGAATAGCAATATCATTTGCAATAACAGAAACATTCATTACAACTGCAATGTTATTGTTCTTACAGAATAAGGGAATAAAAATATTAGGTAAATTAGAAAATTAAGATAAAAGGAGGGGAGAGATTTGTCATTTGATTATATAATTATTGGAGCAGGTATTGCTGGAATAACCTGTGCAGAGGAGATTGCAAATGTTCTTAACAAGAAAGTTCTGTTGATTGATAAAAGAGATCATATTGGTGGAAATTGTTATGATTATACCAATGAGGAAGGTACAATAATTCACAAGTATGGTCCACATATCATCCACACTAACAGCAATAGGGTTTATAATTATTTATCATTGTTTACCCTATGGAATATTTATAATCATAAAGTTCTATACAAAGTTAATGACAGTCTTATCCCAGTGCCTTTCAACTTAATCAGTATTGATAAATGTATTCCATTACATTCTGATCATATTAAGGATGCACTTCTTGAAGAATATGAAGTGAATAGTAAAGTTCCGATTAAAGAGCTTAGAAATTCATCAAATAAGTACCTGAAATTGTTGGGCGATTTTATATATGATAATATATTTTTAAAAGATTATGAAAAGTTATATGGACTAAAATCTGAAGAACTAGATGAATTTGTTGATAAAATGTTACCTGTGGAAGTTTCATATGATTGCAGGTACTATGATGACATACACCAAGTTATACCATCACATGGTTATACAAATATGTTCCAAAATATGCTAAGTAACCATGACATTACTATAATGTTGGAAAAGGATTATCATGAAATCATAGATATTGACTATGAAAATAAGAAAATATATTATGAAGGAAAAGAATTCCGTGGACACCTGATATTCACTGGTATGATTGATGAATTTTTTAATTACAGATTTGGACGATTGCCATACAGATCATTAATCTTACTTAATGAAGACTTAGATGATGTGTTATTTCAAGACAATGCAACTATTTATTACCCTGAGGAGTATCATTTCAGGAGAATAACTGAATTCAAGTATTTGACTGGTCAGCAAACTTTCTATACTACAATTCAGTTTGAATTTCCTACAGAATATGATATTAACAATGATGAACAAAACATACCATATTATCCAGTAGATTTAGAAAAAAATAGGAAGATTTATGAAAAATATCATGAATTAAGTCAAGAGTATGAAAATATAACTTTTATTGGTCGATTAGCTGAATATAAGTATTTAAGAATGGATGAAGTTGTAGAGAAAGTTCTTGATCTTGTTGGTGAAAAATTCATAGGTATTGACACCGAGAAATAATTATTAGAAGTGAATAAAGATGAGTACTGTCAGAACACTTGTTAAAAACACCAGTGTATTGTTTTTATCACAACTGGTTAGTTATATTCTTGCATTCTTTTACACTTTGTATTCTGCAAGATATCTTGGAACTACAAACTTTGGTATTATCTCCTTTGCTACTGCAATATCTGGTTTATTTGCAATATTCACTGATTTAGGATTATCTACATTGACTATACGTGAAGTTGCTAAGGATAAGAGTAAAACTGGAAAGTATCTTGGTAATCATGGTACTATTAAATTAATATTATCCTTGATAACAATGTCTACATTAATAATATTTGTTAATGTTGGAACATTTGATGTTGTTACTAAGAATGTAGTGTATTTGATTGGTTCTTCAGTTATAATAAATGCATTTGGTGGTGTGTTTACCTCATTGTTCAGGGCATATGAGCAAATGGAGTATCAGTCAATTTCCGAGATTTTAAATGCAAGTGTATTGTTTGTTGGTATTCTAATCTGTGTGTTTACAAAACAGTCAGTCATTGCTGTTTCATTAGTATATGTCATAGCATCATTAGCTGTACTGTTATATAATTTTGTTATATGTACACGAAATTATGGTTTAATTCATTTTCAGACAGATTTAAAGTTTTGGAAATACTTAATATTAACCGCTTATCCACTGGCAATAACCAGCATTTTTGCTTTAATATCATTTAAAATGAATACTATTCTTTTAAATATGTTAACAACTAGTGCAGTTGTAGGGGAATATACTGCTGCTTTTAATTTAATGCAAGCATTAATATTTATACCAACAGTATTTTCTACTGCTGTTATGCCAATATTTTCTAAGTTATATGTTGATAGCAGGGAAATGTTAGCTTATTCATATAAGAAGTCTTTAAAGTATTTGACTATAATTAGTATGCCTATTGCTATGGGAACTACAGTACTCTCGGATAAGATTATATTATTTATTTATGGATCTGCTTATGTGAATACTATACCAATACTTGAATTGATTATATGGGCATTGCCTGCAATATTTTTAAGTTATATTCTTGGAACCAGTATTGCTTCTATTAATAAGCAGCATGAAACTGTTAAAGCTACATTCATTTGTTTACTGTTTAGTACCTTTGGTAATTATATCTTAATACAGTTGTTTAATGGTATTGGTGCTGCAATGATTACCGTTCTTAATGAGGTAAGTATGGTTATATTTTATATGTATATAATGCATAAATATGGATATTCTGTCCCATTAAGGGAAATACTGATAAAACCTTTTATTGCAAGTCTTTTGATGGGTGTTGTAATATATTTCATTAATTTGGAATTATTTATTAGTGTGGTTATAGGTATGATAGTTTATTTCATGTGCATATTAATTATCAGAACATTTGATAAAGATGACATGGATATTATTAAAGAGTTATTGCCTGATAAGATTGTTGATAAATTGAATTTGTGATTAACATGATGAGTATAATTTGTGTTTATAATGATGAGGAAATTCTTAATGAATATTTGTTAAACAGTTTAAATGCTCAGACTGAGAAGTATGAACTGGTATTAGTTGATAATAGAAGTAATGAATTCAGTAGTGCTTCTTCAGCTTTGAATTATGGTGCTTCGAAGGCTCATGGAGAGTATTTTGTATTTGTTCATCAGGATATTAATTTTACGGATAACAACTGGATTAAACACACTATAACTCAGTTGAAGGACTTGAAAAATGTTGGTATTGTCGGAGTAGCAGGAAAGACTACTGATAGTTTAGTGAGAAGTAATATTAAACAGGGATTAACTCCCGTGGATGTGTCACCGTTTAAAATTGATGCAGTGGAAAAGGCCAGCACACTAGATGAGTGTTTATTCATTATTCCCCGAGATGTTTTTAATAGGTTCCCGTTGAATGAGGAATGTGATGATTGGCATTTATATGCTGTGGATTATGTTTATAACATTAAAAATAAAGGATTAAATGCTTACATTATACCAACCATGCTAGAACATAGATCAAAGGGAGCATCTATGAGTGATGGATATTATAATACATTGCCAAAATTACAAAAAAAATATTTTAAGAGGGGTTTAATACGTACCTGTATGGGAGATTGGTTTACATTTATTCCAATATCCATACAGAGGATTATTAAAAGATTTAAGAATTATTAGTTAATAATTCTATTATGAAAGTACAGCAATCATCATATTTTGATATGCATTCTACTTCTTCAACAAAAACTTCTTTTTCATAGAATTCTTCAAATATTCCCTTAAGAATTCCTTTGGTTATGTTACATAAAGTTCTATTATATTGTAATCCGTTACATTCTTTACAGTTATAATTTTTTAATATTAGTGGATTGTCACTGCTTAATTTTATCTGGCCCAATTCTAAATCTTCGAATTTAGTTGTTATTGCATCTATTAATTCATCAAAAGTTTCAAATTCTAATGTTGAAAATAAAGCTTTACCCACATTTTTCCCAGTTTCAATTTCTAATGGTTCTAATTGAAGTCCATGTATTAATAAAATTGATTTATATTGCCTAAACACTTCAGTAAATAATTGTTCCTTATTATTAATTTGAGTGTCAATCTCAGGATATTTGTATATTATTTTATCAGGGTATATTTCTCCAATATAATCTGCTAAAATATAGAAAAGTTTACTTCTACGATCCCTTGGATGAGATTTGAAACTAATGATACCTTCATCTATAAGATTTTTTAAATGTACTGAAATTGTTGATTTTGATTTGCCTGTTTCACTGACTATATCCGCTTCACTAACTTGGCCCTCCAATAAGTTTAATATCTGAATTTTAATAGGACTATCTACTACTTTTATTCCTTTACTAGTAGAATATATCTTAGTTGTTGTGTTATTGAAATTGTTTATAGGCATCATGATTATTTCTATATAAAAATAATAATATAAATCTTTTTCTTAAAAATAAATAATAATCGAATACCATACCAAAAAAGTGGAATAAATATAAACTATAATTTAAAAAGATGACTATAAACATGAATAATATGAAAAAAAATCATAATAACAAGAAATAAAATAAGATATCAAAATTATAAGCAATTAAATATAAACATAATTAATAGTAAATCATGGGAAGTATAGGACATGGTATTTATTTTATCAAGATTATATCAGATGTTACCAAATAGCATTAAAAATCATAGAAAAGTAATAGAGTTAGTTCAAAAATTCAACAACAACAATAAATTTAATGAACTGGAGTCACACTATAAAATGCTGGATTTAATATTTAATAGCTGCGATATTAAAGCCACTGGTGTTATGAGACAAATACAATTATTATCTTTAGAATTACTTAAACTATTTGATAAAATATGCCAAAAACATGATATAAAGTACTGGTTAGACTATGGAACTCTTCTTGGTGCCGTACGTCATGGTGGATTTATTCCATGGGATGATGATATTGATGTTTCTATGTTAAGAGAGGATTATAATAAGTTTATAGAAGTATTCCCAGAAGAAATTGAAAAAATTGAAGCACTGAAAGACCATATTATAATTTCAAAGCTTACCCAACCACACAAAAATTATCCATCCGATTGTAATGACTTGGATAAACTGAATAATGGAACTTTCATATTATTCTTCCAATGTGCCTTCAAAAAGCCATTCGTACATTTTGACGTATTTCCAAAGGAATATATAGAAGACGAAGGATTAACAGCAGATAGGAATGAGAAACAAACACAACTGCAGGTAGAACTTAGAGAAAAAATTAGTGATGGTACATGGACATTTGATGAAGGATTGGAAATTGAACGCTCAAAAATGAAATTCACAAATTTAGAAACATCCCACATATCTGATGCTATTGATGGATTACATAACAACATCCATAACAGAATCTATGATATTAACTATGTTTTTCCTCTAAAACAAATCACATTTGAAGATTATGAGTTTAACTGTCCTAATGATTGTGAGGAATACCTCCCTTTAATATATGGTCCTGAGTATATGCACATACCACACATAGCCTTAGATCATAATACAACAGGCTTTGTGAACAACCAGTACTCCAATGTTAAAAAAGACGTTAATAACGGATTTGAAGAAGCCATAAGTTTACTGCAAGAGATTAATAAAAACTTCAAATAATCTATCCAACCCTTATTTTTTAATTTAATATTATTATTAACTTTTTTTGAATCAAAATAATCAGTTTAATATGACTATTCTACAATATACGATGATTTATAATAGTTAGTAAAACCTAATTGAAAATTTAAATAAAACAAAAAAGATAAATAAACATTAATAATAGATTGAAATGATTTAATTATACTAAGGAGATTTTAGTGTGGATATAGAAAGTGCATATGAAGGAGAAACTATCCTCGTAACAGGTGGAGCAGGATGTGTAGGAAGTAATTTAACAAGAAAACTTGCAGAATACAATCCTAAAAAGATAATTATCTTAGATAACTTATCATCAGCATATAAATGGAATATACCAAAAGCAGATTGTATTGAATTTATAGAAGGAGACATTTGTGATGATCAAGTACTCAAATGGGTGTTCAAGGAATCACCAGATTATGTATTCCATTTAGCAGCACATTTTGCTAATCAGAACTCTGTAGACCAACCAGAAAAAGATTTAAAAGTTAACGGACTTGGAATTCTGAAGGTACTTGAATATGCTCAGTTAACAGGTGTAAAACGATTTGTTTATTCAAGTAGTGGTTGTGGAGTTTACGGTTTAGATTCAAAAATGCCCTTCGAAGAACATGATATTAGCATTAGCCTCCATACACCATACCAAGTAACTAAATTGTTAGGAGAACTTTACACCAATTATTTCCATAACCTTTATGAATTACCTATTGTTAATGCCAGATTCTTTAATGTGTTCGGCCCTGGAGAAGTACCTGGAAAATATAGGAATGTTATACCAAACTTTATGTATTGGGCAATGAATGGCCAAGCATTACCTATAACTGGTGATGGAACAGAAACTCGTGACTGGACTTATGTAGAAGATATTGTTCAGGGATTAACCAGGATGGGAATTGTGGAAGATGCAATAGGAGAAGCTATTAACTTAGGTTCAGGTAAAGACCATCAAGTTATTGATATGGCAAATAAGGTCAATGAATTATGCGATAATAAGGCAGGAATAGAGTACAAAGAACGTAGAAATTGGGATGCTAAAAACAAGTTATTGTCATCAATTGATAAAGCAAAAAAAATATTGAAATACGAACCAAAACATGGATTTGATGAAGGATTAGAAAATACTCATGAATGGTTCGTTAATAATTGGGATAATATCCAGAAAAGTGCAGAATTTAAATTTTAATAACAAATAATTGAATTACATCCATAATGGTGATTGAAATGAGAATATTAGTGGTACAAGAATCTGATTGGATAAAGAGAAATCCTCATCAACAACATCATTTAATGGAATTATTAGGTTTACGTGGTCATAAAATAAGAGTTATTGACTATGAAGTTGAGTGGAAGGATAATAAGAAAGATGATGAAAAATATAAATCTCCGAGACAAGTGTTTGAAGGTTATAAGAAAGTGTATAACACTGACAATATTACAGTAATAAGACCACCTCTTATTAAAATTCCTGTACTTAATTATTTTTCAGTCATACATTACCATAAAAATGAGATTAAAAGACAAATAAGGGAATTTAATCCGGATATTATCGTTGCTTTTGGTATATTGAATGCAAATATTGCTTCCAGGATAGCTAAAAAGGAAAAGATACCTTTCGTTTATTACTTTATAGATGTGTTACATCAACTTATTCCTGAAAAGACATTTAGAGGTTTGGGTAAACGGATAACTCAGAAAACTATTAAAAATTCATCTTATGTGCTCACAATTAATCGTAGACTTAGTGAAACCGCTGTTGAATTAGGAGCTAATCCACACAAGTTATCAATTATTGATGCCGGAATTAATTTAAAACAATTCAACTATAAAAATCATAGAGGAAACAAGATTAGAAGATATTATAATATTAGTAACAAGGACATAGTCCTTTTTTTCATGGGATTCTTGTATAATTTTGCAGGACTTAAAGAATTAGCAGTAGAACTTGGAAAGAACAAGGCTAAATATCCTAATATTAAATTGTTAATTACTGGTGATGGTGATGCTTTTGAAGCCTTGACTCTTATCCAGAAAAGATATCATTTAGAAGATCAGTTAATTCTTACTGGAAGACAAAAATATACTATAATGCCTGATTTGATTGGTGCTAGTGATGCTTGTATTCTTCCAGCATACAAGGATGAACTTATCATGCAGGATATTGTTCCTATTAAATTGTATGAATATATGGCTATGAAGAAACCGGTTATTGCAACTAGACTTCCAGGTTTGGTTGCTGAATTTGGGGAGAAAAATGGTTTGATTTATATTAACACTCCTGAAGAAGTTTTAGATATTGTTCAGGAAAAATTTAAGAACAAAAAGGAAATTGAAAGTATTGGACTTGCAGGTTATAATTTTGTTCGTGATAATGATTGGAGTGCATTGGCTATTAAATTTGAAAGTATTTTAGAAAATTTGATATTGGATGTTTTATTAAAAGATGTTTAAAACTTTTTTTTTTAATTTTTTTTAGTGATGATTATGAAAATATTACAGGTTATACCTTATTTTGCATTTTCTAGGGGAGGAGATGTGAATGTTTGTTACAATATTTCTAAACAATTTTGTAAAATGGGTCATGATGTTACTATATTAACTACTACTTTTGATTTTGATAAGGAGGATACTGATAGTATACCTAATTTGACTCTTGTTCCTATTGAGCATAAATTCAATTTAGCATTATTCATTTACTCTCCTAAAATAAAAGAATGGCTTGAGGAAAACATAAGAAACTATGATATCATCCATTTACATGAACTTAGATCATACCAAAACAATGTGATTATAGGATATGCTAAGAAATATGATATCCCCTATGTATTACAACCACATGCATCCACTCCAAAGCATGTAAACAAATCATTCATAAAGAATATATACGACTTCATATACGGTAACAGAATTATGCAAAATGCTACAACAACAATCGCAGTATCTAATGAAGAAGCATATTACGATAAACTTATGAAAGCTAGAGACGTTCAAGTAATATATAATGGAATGAACATCGAAGAATACGATAAATTACCCAAACAGGGAACTTTCAAGAAAAAAATCAATATATCCTCACCTTACATACTATACCTCGGAAGAATGGATAAACTCAAAGGAATAAACCACCTCATAGAAGCATTCAGTTTACTTCCACAAGAATTCTCAGAATACAAACTAGTCATTGCAGGTAAGATTACAGAATACAAGAAAGAATTAGATAATCTAATAAAAACATGCAATATTGAAGACAAAGTCATATTCACAGATTTTATTGATGAAAAAGACAAAAAAAGTGTATACATTGATGCAGAATTATTCGTTAATCCAGTGAAATACATGGGCGGAGTCTCAATAACCGTCTTTGAATCAATATTATCCAATACGCCCGTGATTGTAACACCAGAATCAGGGGAACTAATAGAAAAAATCAATGCAGGTACCGTAATAGAATATGGTAATATCGAGTCACTGAAAAATGAAATCATACACAGTTTAACTGATGAAAAAATGGTAAATGAACAATTAAGGAATGGACAAGAATACATTCGAAACAATCTAGAATGGACAACTGTGTCAAATAAAATATTAACCATCTACAAAGAAGCATTAAATAAAGGTGAATCTGATGACTAAAATATTACTGTTATGTCATGACATACCTTCAATGACTGTAGGTGCCACATTACCCTTATATCATCTTATAAAACAACTCGGAAATAAATATGACATCCATTTAATCTCATTCAACTCTAAAAAATACGATGTTAAACTTCTTGAAAAATATTTATCAGATATAGATACTTTACTCATCCCAGAATATTTGGATATTAAAAACCAACTAAAATATACTGTTAAAAACATGTTATCATTTGATAATATTAAAACAAGAAGCTTTTTAAACTATTATTATCATCCTAAAATGAAGAAATTAATCCAAGAATCATTAGATGATAAGGATCTTATCATAACAGACATGCCCATGGCATTTTATGTGAAAAATATTAAAAAACCAAAAATAGTTTATGCGTTCGATGCAGTGAGTGACTACAATTATAAAATGTACAATAAAGCAGAAACCCTTGTTTCAAAAACATATTGGTACCTGAACTATCTTAAAATTCATAGATATGAACAAACATACAAAAAATTTGATTCATGCATATTAGTAAATAAGAAAGATAAACAAATTCTTGAAAAGGATATTGACACTAATTTGGAAGTTATTCCAAATGGTGTGGATACTGAGTTTTTTAGGAATAATAACGAAAAAACTGACCCCCACATTGTTTTCTTAGGAGATATGAGTACACCGCCTAATAATGATGCTGTAAAATACTTTATCGAGGAAATTTATCCAAAGGTGTTGAGTAAAAAACAAATACCATTTTGGATTGTTGGACGTAACCCATCAAGTTATATAGAAAAAGTTGGTAATGACAGTAATATAACTGTAACTGGTTCTGTTGAAGATGTTAGAACCTATTTATGTCCCGGAACAATATTTGTTACTCCAATGATATCGGGTACTGGAATAAAAAATAAGATATTGGAAGCAATGAGTATGAATTTACCAGTAGTTTCTACTAGTATAGGAATAAATGGTATTGATGCAGAAAACTATAAAGAATTCATATTATGTGATGATCCTACTAGTTTTGCAGATGCTATCCTAGAATTAAGTTATAATAAAGATTTATCAGAAAAGATTGGTCTCGAGGCTAGAAGATTTGTTGAAAAGAATTATTCATGGGAACGTTCCATGCATAAAATGGAAAAAATAATTGAAAAGGTTAGTACCTGAAATATTTATTTCATTATTGACAAAAATAATTATTAGATTAAAAATTAATTGTATATACATAAAATAGGGATTTGTTAAAAAATGAAAGTTTCATTTGTTATTCCAGCATTAAATGAAGAAGGGATAGTAGGAAAAACTATTAAAAGTATTCCTGTTGAAGATATTGAAGAAGCAGGATATGAAGTGGAGATTATAGTAATAAATAATAATTCCACAGACAATACTGAACAAGAAGCTAGAGAAGCTGGTGCTACTGTTTTTTTAGAAATGAATAGAGGATATGGAAATGCTTATAAACGTGGCTTTAAAGAGGCTACTGGTGATATTTTAGTTATGGGTGATGCTGATGGAACATATCCATTAGAACAGTCAATGAGTTTTATTAATATGATAATAGAGGATGGTTGTGACTTCGTTATAGGTTCACGTTTTGATGGAACTATTGAGGAAGGTGCTATGCCTGCACTGCACCAGTATATAGGTAATCCTATGTTAACTAAGATGTTAAACATATTGTTCCATTCACATTATTCTGATACTCACTGTGGTATGAGAGCATTTACGCGTGAAGCATATGACAAAATGGAATTAACTGCTCCTGGAATGGAATATGCTATTGAAATGGTTATTGAAGCATCAGAGAAAAATTTACGTATAAAAGAAGTGCCTATTTCATATAGAAAACGTGGTGGTGGAGAAGCTAAGCTCAGTTCCTTTGATGATGGTTGGAGACATATTAAATATATGTTAACTCGTAAATTTAACTAAATATCCCAATTTTTTGTTTTTTTAGGAGAATGTTATTATGAAAATTGCGTTTATTTATGATACTGCATTTCCTTGGATTACTGGAGGAGCCGAAAGAAGAATATACGAGATTGCAACCAGATTAGTTAATAGGGGTCATGATGTTCATATTTTTTCTTTAGGTTACTGGATGGAAGCAGAACACTATTCTTCTAAAGAAATAATACAATATAATGGCATTACCTATCATAGTGTGGGTAAACCAATGGATTTATATACAGAAAATAATACTCGTTCTATTAGAGAAGCATTATACTTTGCCAGATGTATTTTGACTAATGCTGAATTAAATGATTTTGACATTGTTGATTGTCAAGGTTTCCCTTATTTTTCATGTTATACCAGTAAATTAAAAAACCGGAAAAATCTGGTTATTACTGTACATGAGGTATGGAATGATTATTGGTATGAATATCTTGGAAAATTAGGCTTATTCGGAAAAATTATAGAAAAAGGAATTTTTCATTTAACAAAAAATATAATATGTGTTTCACAATTAACTTATGAAAATATGCTTAAAAACAAAACTCCTGATAACGCCACCATTATAGCTAATGGTGTGGATACTAATGAAATAACCTTTATAAACCCACACCCGGAGTATTCTGATGTTATATTTGCTGGACGATTAATTCCTGAAAAGCATGTGGATCTAATTATTAATGCTATTTCAAAGGTTGTTTCGGTACATCCACGAGTTAAATGTAAAATTATAGGTAATGGTCCATCAGAAGCATATCTTAAGCAGCTAACGGCTGATTTAAATATTGAGAATAATGTCATTTTTGAAGATTTTTGTGAAAAACAGGATGAATTGTATAGTAAGATTAAAAGTTCAAGTGCTTTAATTCTGCCTTCCAAACGTGAAGGTTTTGGTATTATTGTTATTGAAGCAAACGCTTGTGGTGTTCCAGTGATAACTCTTGATTATCCTATGAATGCTGCTAAGGATCTTATAAGAGAAGATAATGGTTGGTTAGTTGATGATAATCCGGAAGAACTTGCTAATTTAATCTGCAGGATTATTGATGATGGTGTTAGTAACCAGCAAAGAAAGTTATGCAGAAACTATGCGAAAGAATATGATTGGAATCATATAGCTTCATTAACCGAAAAATATTATTATTCCATTAAGAAATAACAGTCCTCCCATCTCTTTTTTAGATTTAAAATATTTGTAATAATAAATGTGTTTTTGCTAAAAAATCATAAATCATTAAAGATATATAAATAATTATTATTAAGGTTATCTTGAGGTTTTAATATTGAAAGTTATACAAACTCCCGTACGATTTTACCCGTTCATTGGAGGGGTTGAAAAGTATGTGTATTATATTTCTAAAGAACTAGTTAAATATGAAAACTGTGATGTTAAAGTCATATGTGCTAATGAACCAGAAAATGTTTCCGAAGAAGTGTATAATGACATAGTTATTAAACGATTAGGTTACACTGGAAAAATAGCTAATACTAATGTTACTTTATCCCTGCCCAAAGTATTATACAATGAAGATTTTGATATTATCCACACACATGTCCCTACCCCATGGAGTAGTGATTGGAGTAATATATTTTCCAGAATAAAAAATAAACCTCTTGTAGTAACTTATCATAATGATATTATTGGGGAAGGAATTGCAAACACTATTGCTAATATTTATAACAGTACCGCTCTTAAATTACTGTTAAATAGGGCTAACAAGATTATTATTACTCAAGATGATTATATTCAGTCACCTCATTTACAGAAATATAAGGATAAGATAACTACAATTCCTAATGGTGTGGATACTTCCTTGTTTACTCCAACAACAAGTGCAAAAAAGGATAATCAGATATTTTTCCTTAGTGTCTTGGATAAATTTCATAAGTATAAAGGATTAGATTATCTTCTTGATGCATTAGTTGAAGTGAAAAAAGTAATTTCTGATGTTAAACTGGTTGTTGGTGGTAAGGGATCATTGTTAGAGTTCTATAAAAATAAGGTCAAAGATTTAGGTCTGGAGGATAATGTTGAATTTAAAGGATTTTTAACTGATGAAGAAGTTATATCAATGTATCAAGAATCAGAATTATTTGTTTTACCTTCTATTTCCTCATTACAGGAGGGTTTTGGTATTGTTGTCCTAGAAGCATTGTCCTGTGAAACTCCTGTTATTAGCACGACAATAGTAGGTGTGTCTGATGATGTTATCAACACGAGTAGTGGTATTATAGTTCCTCCAAGGGATGTTGATAAACTTACAGAGGCTATAATAAAAATCTTAAGTGACAAGAAATTAATTGCTCAGATGGGTAAAAAGGGTAGACAACTTGTTCAAGAAAAATATGAATGGAAGAGCATTGCAAAGTCAATACATGAATTGTATGAGGAATTATTATGAGAATATGCTTTGTAAGTAATCTTTATCCCCCAAATGTTCTTGGAGGGGCCGAGATTGTTGTTGAAAAAATGGCTAATGCTATGAATAAACGAGGTCATACTGTTATTGTTATAACAACCAGCCCCGACGATTCTATGCATATTCTTAAAGAGGAGGGTATTACTGTTTACCAGTTGAATACTACTAGATTATATCCTACTTATAATCAGACAGAACCTCAGGGAGTTAAGAAGCCGTTATGGCATGTTTTTGACTTATGGAATAATAAGACATTGAATGTTATCAAAGAGATTCTGGTAAAGGAAAGTATTGATATAGTGCATATTAACAATTTTAAGGGTTTGTCGTTGTCTTGTTTTAAGTCTGGAAAAGACTTGGATATTCCTGTTGTTTATGAATCACATGATTTTTCATTGATTTGTCCTAGGGCTAATCTGATTAGGGGAAATAATACTCTTTGCCAAAATAGGAATGTAATCTGTAATGAGTATGTTAGGGTTCAGAGAAAATTACTTAGTGATAATGTTGACTTGGTTATTTCACCATCACAGTTTATGATTGACACGTTTAGGGATAATAATTTCTTTAATAATACTGACTGTGTGAAAATTCCTTTAGGTGTTGAGTTTGAATCTAACAGGACTGTTAAAAATTATGATACGATAGATATTACTTATATCGGTACCCTGGGTAAACATAAGGGTGTTCATACATTAATAACAGCTTTTAAACAGATAAATAATGAAAATATCCGTTTACATATAATTGGTAAGGGTTATGATGAAGAAGAGTTTAAAAAAATGGGTGACACTGATGATAGGATTATCTTCCATGGATTTGTAGATAACCGTGATATATTGAAGTATTATGAGATGACTAATATTCTTGTAATACCTTCAATATGTTATGATAATTCACCATTAGTTATTTATGAAAGTTTCAGTACAGGAACTCCTGTTATTGGCAGTAGTATTGGTGGAATTCCTGAATTAATCACTGAAGGTTATAATGGTTTTCTGTTTGAATCAGGCAATTCTGATAGTTTGAAAGAGAAACTTGTAAAAGTAATAAATGACAAAGAATTATTAAAAACATTGGAATGTAATGCATTTGATAGTTTACCTTCCGATTCTATGGAAATTATGATTAGCCAGATTATCAGAGAATATGATCAATTAGTAGAGCAGTGAATAATGATGGAATTTAGAAATATTTTTACGATGAACGATTGGAAATTTAAAGAATTTGCAATAGTTATTCTGCTAATACAAGTTTTAATGTGGGTTGTAGGATATTTTTCATTTAATGAAATGCATATACCTATATTTAATGATATTATCACATTATTATACCTTAGCTTAGTTCCAGGAGTTCTTATACTGAGGATAATGAAGATTCATAAACTTGGAAATACTTTCACCACATTACTTAGTGTGGGTTTGAGTATTCTTTCCGTGCTTGTAATTGGATTGTTTATGAATCAGGTATATCCACTCGTTGGTATTGCACATCCTATTGAAACTATCCCCTTATTGGTAACATTCACAATTTATAACATGCTTCTATTGGTGGTTGCTTATAAACAGGATAAGACTTATTTCCATCATAGCAGTTCAAAATTAAATTTTGAGCTATTAACTTCTAACCAGTTCATTTGTCTATGTATTTTACCTTTAATTGCTATTATTGGTGCTTATACGTTACAGTATGATGGTAGGAATGAGATTCAGATACTGTTATTATTGTTGATATGTATACTGGTGTTGGCTATGGCTTGGGGATATTTGAAGAAGAATTATTTCCATATTGCCATTTTCAGTATTGCAATATCATTATTGTATTATAGTGTTCTGATATCTAATCATATATGGGGTTATGATATATTCTTTGAGTATCAGTTTGCCACATATGTTATTAAGAATGGTATTTGGGATTATACTTGGCCTCATGCATATAATGCAATGTTAAGTGTTGTTATGTATGCACCAATATACAATAAATTATCTGGTATGACTTTGACCTGGATTTTAAAGTTTATTTATCCATTCCTGTTTTCATTAATAAGTATTGGATTATATAAGATCTTTGAAAAACGTACTGGAGGAAAAATAGCATTTCTTGCAGCATTTTTCTTTATTGCTTATAATGGTTTTTCATATGGATGGATGGTTCAGATGGCAAGACAGCAGATTGCTGAAATATTTCTTGTACTCTTAGTATGGCTGATGATAGATAGACGTATCCCACAGAATAAGAGAAAAATATTGTATTTATTATTTGGTGTAGGATTAATATTATCCCATTACAGTGTAACATACCTTTTCATGTTCATGCTACTTGCTACTATACTGACATTAACAATACTATCCAGTCGTTTTGGTAACATATTAAACACAATTCTCTTAAAGTTTGGTGCTAAACAGAAATACTTCGGAGAATACTTTAAAGTAAAGGATCAGACCATTAGTCTTCCTTTATCGTTGTTCTTCATAGGATTTATTGTTGTCTATTATTCCTTAACTGCTGACAGTAAACCTATTGCTTCATTGTTTGATGCTTTGAAGATTGTTTCAAAAAATGTTAACATGATAGTTACCAGTGGCAGCATTAATCCTATGCTAATACTTGCAGGGTTAGGTGTTGTTTTAATAGCCATTATTGTAGGTTATAAAATATTTTATAGGATTTCAAATGATATTAATCCTGAGGACGTTAAAGCTCATCCATTCATAAAGGAGCAGATAACAAAAATAGAGCAGATGAGTTTACGACGTAAAGAGGCAATAATTGTTGGAATCACCATACTTGCGTTCCTGCATATCTGGTGGCCTTTCAAGTTTATGACTATTGTCAGTATTAATGCTCATAGAGTTATTCTCTTGTCTGTGTATTTCATATTGGTTGGTTTTGTGATGAATATCCTGCAACCAAAATATTTACACTTTACCAGAGAATATAATGCGTTTGCATTCTTTAATATGATAATATTAGCATGTGGATTGTTTATACCTGCATTTAGAGGTCAGTTAAGTTTACAGAGAATTTATGAGGTAACATTTGTTGTTTTAGCTCCATTTTGTATAATTGGATTATATTATATAAGTAATTCCGCATTAGACCTGATTAAAACAACAGCGCTTAGAACCCGTATTGGAATAACTATGAAGGTAATTGGTATCTTTTTAGTATTTTTCTTTATTCTTAACACGGGCCTTATTGACTATGAGGTTGGACAAAGTTCCACCCTACCTATAGATAATACGATTGATGCTCCAATCTTCAGTCAGGGAGAATATGCTGGTGTTGCATGGTTTAACCAGTATTATAGTAATGATGAGAACAACACATTATTTAGTGATGCTTTCAGTAATATTTTATTGTATTGGCTGAATGATATGCATACAACTAATCCAAAGAATATGTCGGACATGGAGCCCGGAAGTTATTTGTTCCTAAGATCAAATAATATAGAGCATACTTCATTTTTATATGGAAATGGAGAATATCTTCCATTAGATGAAGCTATAAGTAAATCAAGTAAAATATATGATAATGGAGATTCACAAATTTATAGAAGAATGACTCATTCATGGTGAAAAAAATGAAAACTAAGATATTATTCACTCATAACACTGCTATGTGGTACAGACTACCTTTCTTTAAGAAAATATCCGAAAATAATGATTTAAGCTTAGTTTTCACACACATGGATGTGATAAGAGACACTTACGATAAGAATGTTGAAAATAATATTAAGGGCCTTGAAGGAGTAAATTACAGCATACTTCAGAATATTCACGGTTTTGCAAGAGGATTAATAAGCAAAGCTCTTCACAGATATGATGTGACTATTGGTGGAAGCTGGGATACTCCACAGGAACTCGTTGAAACAATATTCTTATTTATTATTACGAAGATTAAAAAAGAACCATTCATTATTTGGCGTGAAGACTGGGACTGGGAAAAGGAAAACACTACTAAAGAAAAAATTCTTAATGTGATTATTAAATTTTTATGCAAATATGCAAATGCAATACTAGTACCTGGAAGTCTTCACAAAGAATACTTTAACAATGCATTAAATGTTCCAGAAGAAAAAATACATATTATGCCAAATGTTAGTAATATTCATGGTAACGCTGATTTATCAAAAAAAGAACATTCTACCCTGAAAATATTATATGTGGGTCGTTTAATAGAACGTAAAGGTGTGAATTATTTATTGGATGCTTATAATAATTTGGAACTGGAAAATATTGAATTAATCATAGTTGGTTCTGGTCCAGAGGAAGAAAACCTGAAAAAACAGGTAGAGGAAGAATCCATAGAAAATGTTACATTTACTGGTAAAATAAATAATGATAAACTAGAAGAATATTATAATGAAAGTAATTTAGTTGTTATTCCTTCAATAAACAAGGGTATGGGTGACCCATGGGTGTTTGTGTTAAACGAGGCAATGTATTATTATAATCCAATTATAGCTACTAATATGGTTGGAGCTGCTCCGGATATGGTGAAAGATAATGGAATTATAGTTAATGAAAAGGACAGTCCAGCATTAACTTATGCTATGAATAAAATTTTAAGTAACGATACCCTTAGAAATAAAATGAGTTTAAAGTCTAAGGAAATTATAGAAAAAGAATTTCAGTACTGTAATATGGTTGACTCGTTCAATGATGCCGTGAAAAAAGTTAAAAAATAATTAAAAAAAATAATTTTAGGAAATGTAATTTATAACACTTTTTGCAATTGTATCCACACTAGTTGTGTATGCATAATCATATCCATGATTTTTTAAATAAATATCCGGATAAGCTAGTCCAGTGAAACTACTTGGTGAATAATTATCATCATGTGCTCTTTTTAAGAATTTCATACCTGTTATATCGACACTAGTAGCGGAATAATAAACTAGAAACATTAGTCTGCTTTCTTTTGATTTCATGAAACTTCTAGTACTTATATCATAAATTACTCCAGCATCTGCTCCACTGAAAATAGATACCTGAACAGCGTTATCAGGTAAGGATCCATACCAAATATCTTCAACATGTGAATTAGGACCATAACCTCCTATTTTAACAGTGTACCCGTATGATTCTAGTTTTGATTTGAGCTTATTCATATATGCATAATCCTTATTTTTATTATAAACAACATCACTAGTTATGTATATTGTTCTTACTTTAGGATTACTTGGATGAATAGCGTTCCAATTATATACTCTACAGGTATCCACAAGGTAATCTGATGTAGATGCATCCAATATCCTAGTATAAGTGTACACTAGGTTAAAGAAGCCTATATTTCCAAATACTGATGAAGTATATTTGGGTGGCCTATTATTTTTTTGCATGAAATTGTAGGTTCTTTCACCCATGTCTATAATTTCATCAATATAATAAACTCCTTTTTTAACTGAATCTGACTGCGTATTTAGAGATTTAAAATGTTCATATGCAACTTTATTTGATGACCCAGTGTAATAAAGATTTTCAGTAGTTTTAATCATTAATGCTAAAAATTCAGACAATGCTATTCTGGATTTACTAATATAAACCGTGTCAACATTTTTATTTGCTTCAAACTGTGTTCTAACTGTTATTGCAGCAGATTTTATTTGTTTAAATGTGAAATATTCCTCTGCTTTTATTGTTAACTCATTTTCAGCACTAGATGATGCATAGGTTGATGTTGGTTTTAGTATTGCTGTAATAGTATATGTACCTCTTGCTAAATGAGTAGTTTCATAAGTAAATGAAGTTTTACCATTGGTTATTGTTGAATTTCCTAATGTTTTCCCATTTATCTTAAACACAACCACTCCTGAAGGAAGATATGTGGAAGTACTTTTTTCTACCACGGTTGCCTTAAGAACTACTGAGTCAGAGTAACCTGATACCTTATTAACACTCATACGAGTAGGTATTGCTGAAACCTTTAGGTAACTTGTCTCGGAACGATCCGAATTTAAGAAACTGTTACCTCCATATGATGCTGTTAATTTGTATGTTTTTGCCGAAAGTTTTGTTGCATGGTATGTTAGAGAAACTATTCCATTTGAAACAGTAGCATAACCTGCTGTTTTTCCATTAATCTTAAATGCTACTTTTCCACTTTTAGCTACACTTCCTGTATCAGCATCAATAACTTTTCCAGTTAATTTAACTGTATCTCTTGTAATTACTGATTCATTATTTAATACTATTTTACTATTATGTTTTAGTAATGTTAATGTTGTAGTAGCTGAACTTCCATAGTATTTTGAATTTTCTCCATATTTTACTGTTAATGTGTATTTTTTTGGAGTCATATCACTTAATTTGAATGTTAAGGTAGCAACTCCATTGTTTACATTTGCATTACCAATAGTATTCCCATTTATTTTAAAGACCGCTTTTCCTTCGTCTATATTATTTCCGTAGGAATCTGTTATTTGGGCCTTGAATTTGGTTGTTGTATCATATTTTACAGATTGTGAATCAACTGATATTTTTGAAGATATTTTACTAGTTGATTCACTGGTCTTTGTAATGTTATTTGTTTCTTTCTTTTTTACATCTGTCACATGACTGATATCACTTTCTTCAGAGATATCATCATTCATATTAACATTTGAAGTATCTGTGATGTTTTCTGCAGATACCGCTGAAAATGTTATGAACATGACAGAAAGTAAGATGAATATTAATATTTTTTTAATAATTACAACTCCAATAATCTTAATAATTAAAAGATTATTATTTAATTTTTGATAAAAAGTATTATTTATAATTTATTACAAAAAAGTGTGAAAAAAAAATATTTTTGAATGTTATATTTTTTTGATTATTGCTGTGAGGTATAGTTTTGTTATTTGTATGAGGTATTTTGGTAGGTGTAGGTAGTAGTTTTTTTTATGTTTTTTTATGAATTTTAGGTTGGTTGATATGTGATTATATTCTGTTTTTAGTGTTGAACTTTTATGTCTGCTCATTCCTACTTTATGCCATATTATGGAGTCTGTTACTGTTATTACTTTGTATCCTTTTTGTTTTACTTGAATTGCTAGGTCCACATCTTCACATCCGAAGAAGAATTCTGTTGATAAATAATCTGAGGGCATTGCTTCTGTTTTGATGAGTAGTCCTGCTCCGGATACCCAGTCACATTCGATTACTTTTTGTGTTAGGTCATAGCTTGGTTCTTCCATTATACTGTGGTGACCTGGGAAATGTTCTAAGTCTACTACACTTCCTATGCACCATATTGTTTCATGGTTTCCTTCGAAGTCATAATAATAGAATTTGGGCCCGATTATTCCTATTTTATCATCAGTTAATGCTACATTTATCATTTTGGTGAGGAAATCTGGGTTTACTATGGTGTCATTGTTTAATAGTAGTATGTATTCTGGGTTGTCATGTTTTATAGTGTATTCTATAGCTATGTTGTTTCCTTTTGCGAAGCCATAGTTTTTCTTGTTTTTTATTAGTAGTAATTTTTTTTCTTGGGGTGTTGTTGTGTTGTCTATGTTTTCTGGGTATTCTCCTTCGTTGGTTATTGTTAGTTGTATTGGTTTGTTGTTTTGGTATTTTGTGTATTTTGTTTCTATTTTGATTTTTCCTTGGGTGTATTGTTTTATTTTTTCTATTGAATCATTGGTTGAGTTGTTATCTGCAACTATTACGTTATAGTTGGGATAGTTTATGTTGTAGAGTGATTCTAGTGCTTCGAGTGTGTCTTCGTAGCCGTTCCAGTTTAGCAGTATGATTGATACTAGTGGTTTTTCCATAATTATCACTTGTTTTCTTCTATTATTTTGTACATGTTGTTTAATAGTCTTTTTCCGGCTTTTTCTAGTGTCCATGCTGATTCTATGTATTTTACTCCGTTTGCTGAGAATTTATTCCATAATTCTTGGTCTTCCAGTAGTTTAATTATTGCATTTGCAAAGTCTTTTTCGTTTCTTTGTGTTAGTAAGCCTGTTTTGTTGTGTAGTATTGATTCTCTTAGTCCTCCTTCTTTTACTCCTACTACTGGTGTTCCACAGGCCATTGCTTCTAGTGGAACATATCCGAATGGTTCTAGGTATGGTGCATATACTACTAGTTTTGCTTTGTTGTATAGTCTTATTAGGTCATCATCTGATATTTGGGTCAGTATGTCTAGTTCTACTTTGTTTTCTTTTGCTAGTGTTTTCAGGTATTCTATCCATAGTTGGTCACTACTGTTTCCTACTATTACTAGTTCTGGTCTTATTTTTTGTGGTATGTTTGCTATTGATCTTATTAGGAAATCGTATCCTTTTGGTGGTATGCATGTTCCTACTGAGAGTACGTAATTGTCTCTTTCTAGATTTAGTGGTGTGAACATTTGGTTGTCTACTCCTATGTAGGATACTCTTGAGTTTTTTCCGTATTGTCTTAGTATGTTTTCGTGTGTGAAGTAGGAGTTTGTGAGTATGTTTGTGGAGTATTCTGCGAATTCTATGTCTCTTTCATAGTCTCTTGTTTCTATTTGGTCTATGAACATTTGTGCGAATGGTTTGATGAGTGGGTGGTTGAATATTCCTGCTTTTGTTTTTTGGTTGTTTACTTTTTTTAGTATTTGTTCGTTTCTGATTGGTTGAGCGCAGTAGTATATTGATGGTTTTTTTAGGTATTTGAATATTACTGGTGTCATTGTGTACTGGTCTTGTTCGCAGTATACTATGTCATAGCTTGAGTTGTTTAGGTCTTCTGCTATTTTTTGTTCTGTTTTCATTACGTTGTTTACTGATACTTGTTTGATTATTGCTGGTACGTAGCTGAATATTTGGTATATTTTTTCTCTTATGAAGCTTGGTTTTACTTCGTATTTTATGACGTTGCTTGCTACGTTTTCTAGTGGCAGGTATTCTTCGTTGGCTGTTTCTGGTATGAATACATCAACTATGTGTCCTTGTTGTGTTAAATATTGTATGTATGTGTATAGTGAGCGTTTTGCCCCACCTGATGGGAGATTATGGAATACTGCTATTTTTAATTGTTTTTTATTCAATTTACTTACCTCTCAACTGTTATGTTAATATTTCTTGGTTTTATTATATAATTTTATATAGTGCGTCTTTTAGTCCTTTTAGTAGTGTGAGGGAATATTGTTTGTTGTTGGTGATGTTTGTTACTGATTCCTTCATCACATACAGTACTATGTAAATCATGAATTTATAGTACATTAAACCGGTAGTATTTCGTTTCATGTATAAAATTCTGTTACGTGTATGATAGTATATTCTAGATAGTGATTGAATTGATGCTCCTTCCTTATGATATATGCATCCAGTATCTGAAATTTTTAATTTGTAACCTTTTTTGCGTGCAACAGTACACCAATCAACATCCTCCCAATACATGAAATAATCCTCAAAAATAGGTCCAACATCACGTAAAACATCACACGACATGAAAATACAGGAACCAGTCAAAAAATCATAATCATCACGGACATTCCTATCAAGAACAGCCATACATTCACCATGAACCAGATCTATTATCCCACCACCAAGGGTTTGTAACCTACCACGATCATGATAATAATAATGGTTAGCACCAACAAAACCAGTATCATCTGATTCATTGAACTTATCCACCAAAGCAGTGAACAAATCAGCAGTTATGACAGTATCATTATTCAGTAGCATCACATAACCCGATGAATAATTATCAATAACATAATTTAATGCAACATTATTTCCACCTGCAAATCCTGCATTCTCATCATTTAAGATAAACACCAGATTAGAACCAGCACTCTTAACAAAACCCTTTAAATCATCCTTTTGAACAAGATCATATGAATAAAAATCATCACCATCAAGATAATTCTTAATACAACTAACTGAATCATCATTTGAATAGTTATCCACTAATAAAACCTCAAAACATGGATAATCTACCATTTTTAATGAGTTTAAGCATTCAATGCTATCCTCCCAGCCATTCCAATTCAACAATACAACAGATATTTTATCCTGAATTTTAAAACCCCATTATTCATTCATCATTATGTTCTTCATCAACCAATTCCACCTCAACACTATCATCCCGTATCTTAGGATTAACATAGTCTTCAACCATGCCAACGGCATTATCCCTGACAGCATCAAAATCATAGGAATCTAAAATTTTCTTAACAGAATAGCCAACCAATACTCCTCCAGCGAATATTGAAACATATTTTACAAGGTCAAACTTTTGTTTAGAATCAAGTTGTGATAAAAAATCTTCAATCATACTACCACCTTAAATAATGTTATTTATATATTATTAAATAATTATTATTAACGAAAAAAATTTTTTAGTGATTACAATGACAACATACGATAAATTTCATTATAGATTTGAAGATCTTAAAGAAAATCATGGAATCCATACCGCAGAAATAATCATGCACAACGATGATGATATGACAATAGAATACAGTGGAAAAAACGGTTACAACACGGAAGGATTTGATTACCCCTTATTCAATAAAAAAAATAAGGATGAAACCACCAGCTGGTTCCTATACCGAGTCGAAGAAATAATCGACACTGAATATGAACTACTAGAAGACCTGAAAACACCAATATTATTAGATGAAAAACAATTAACACATAAAATAAAAAATCAAGTCGAAATTTATTGCTATAAGGAGTAGAATAAATTGAAAAACTTCACCTGCATATTCCCAGGATTATACAATTACATCTTAACAAAAGATGTTGGAATGATACCCTACACATTATCAAAGGAATATGAAAGTAAGATTATAACATATGACAACGAAGAATACAGTTACCTTGACACAATCCTCAAATCAGAAAATTTTAACATAGAATGCCTTGAAAAAACGGACAACGAGAAAAAGGACATTGTAAAATATATTAAATCAAATGCTAAAAAGATTGACATCCTACAACTGTACCACTTAAGATATAATATACTACCATCATACATATTTTACTATAAACTATATAATCCGAGTGGAAAAGTTTACCTAAAATTAGATGCAAACAACGAATTCATTGATTTTCTAATTAAACGAAGAGGAATACTTCCTTCCATTAGGCGCTTATACGTGAAAATATTGTTCAAGTTTATTGACATCATCAGCATTGAAACAAAGAGAAACTACGAATTATTAATGAACAGTAATCTCTTATCCAAAGATAAACTACTCTACCTTCCAAATGGTATCCAAAAAACAGACAAAAACGTGACAAACAAGGAACCAGTAATATTATATGTAGGATACGTTGAAAAAAAGAACAAATCCATAGACATGCTGTTAAATGCTGTTAAAGATATTGATTTAAGGGAATGGAAAGTTGTACTAGTAGGAGAGATACTGGATGATATGAAGGAATTTATTGACAATTACTTCCTAGAAAATCCACACCTAAAAGACAAGGTAATATTCAAGGGATATATCAGTGACAAAAATATATTATCTGAAGAATATGCTAAAAGTAGCATATACTGTTGTAGCTCTAGAAAAGAAAGTTTTGGAATATCCACACTAGAAGCAGCATATCATGGAAACTATATTATATCGACAAAAGTAGGTGGATCACCAGATATACTAGAACAGACAGGGTATGGTGTACTCATAGAACATGACGTTGAAAAACTAAGAAAAACCATAAAAGAAAGTATAAACAATTGGGATTCAATAAAACAAGACCCAGTTATGATACAAAAAATTGTATATGATAAATTCAATTGGGATTACATTTGTAAAAAAATAATAGAAAAAATAGAATACAAATAAGCATTATACTGCTTATTCCTTTTTAAACTTAATTATACTTGTTGAAAAATATTTTTTATTATCAACAAAACCATGGACAATATTTTCATCTTCCATTGTACAATTCTGTACAGACACTATTTCTTTTTCTCTTGGATCTGCATTAATACAGTCTTCCAGTACATCCAAATGACGTGACGTTTTCATTGCAACAACAGTATCAACATAAGGTAAAATCTTTGGTAAACGTTCATCTATTTGAGGCACAACTACCATAATATCATCTTGTTCGGTTAGTTGTAATCCTGCAGTGGTTGAACAGGCAGTCATAGCTGCAATTCCCGGTACGAGCACTACTTCAACACCCATTTTCTGTAATCTTTTAGAAACATAAGAAAATGTGCTGAAAATTGTTGGATCCCCTAATGTAACAAATACAACATCCAATCCTAAGGACAATTTATCAAACAGTTGTTTTGCTGCTTCATCCCATGATTTGTCCAGTGTTTCTGCATCTTCTGTCATAGGGAATAATGGTTGTAGTATTTCTGGTTCTTTTTCTCTTTCATCAATTATTCCTTGAACTATTCTTAATGCAACACTTGGTCTACCTTTTTTGGATTGTGGTGCAAATATTATATCTGTATTCTTTATGATTCTTGCTGCTTTTATAGTTACTAATTCTGGGTCTCCAGGACCTACTCCGATTCCATATAATTTACCTATCGCCATGGATTATTCCTCTTGTTTTTATGAGTTATAAATTACTTAATAAATATAAAGTAAACTTAAATTTCTTAATTCAGTATTTTCTACTATATTCTATGGATAATTAAAGTATATATAATTTTAATTGTAGTTTTCAAATGAAACTAATATAACTTAAATTTAATTTTACAAACACTAAAAAGTGATAAGAAACATAAAATAATATTATGAATTCAATATTTTGTCCAGATTGTGGAATGATAAAAAACAAATGTGTATGCTCAAAGAGTGAAAACGAAAGCCAATCATTAATAGAAAGGCCGACAATAGAAGAAAAAGAAGAACTGCAACGTCAACATCCTGATATTGATGATGAAATCATAGAAAACTTTCCATTCAAGGAAGCCAGACATAACCAGTTAGAGTTAATCACTGAAATATTAAATGCATTTGAATCAGATAAGCGTTATGTTATACTTGAAGCAGGAACAGGTACTGGAAAATCAGCTATTGCTTCCACTCTTGGGCAAATACTTCAGCCATCATACATATTAACTATGACCAAACAGTTACAAAGACAGTATGCAGACGAATTTGGATATGCTCAAGTAAAGGGTAGAAATAATTTTTCATGTCTGGATAGTGGTGGATTAAATACTTGTGATCAGGGAACTTGTCAGACTATAAGGACTAGCGACGAATTTACCTGCCCATTCGGTATTAAAATAGAAAAAAGTAAACAGAAGGATATGAAGGATAATGATGGAGAATCTTATTATAACACTCCATTTTCTTTTAAATCTTCAGAGAGATGTCCATACTGGAATCAGAAAGCTGTTGCTATTCAGGAACCTGTAACTTTGTTAAATTATGATTATGCATATTTGGAGTTTAATTATGTTCAACATTTCCAGAAACGTAACCTTATGATACTTGATGAAGCACATAATATTGAAGATAAGATAATGCACAAGTTAGAGTTAAATGTTTACAATAAACAATTACAGAAGGATATTAACGAGGTTATCCCAAAGAATATGATGGGCTATTCTGATGTGAAGGATTGGATTGCATTTTTAGAAGCTATATTTGATTCTTATAATGCTATTAACACGACCATGCTTACTAAACAGAAAGGTGACAGAATAGAACATACCAAGCGTAAAATTAAGGAGATTACTGAGAATATTAAGAAAGATCCACAGGATTGGGTTGTGTCAACTGAAGAGGATTTGGTTTCTTTTAAACCATTGAAGGTTGATAAATATGCTGAAAAAACATTGTTCCAGTATGCTGATAAAGTATTGTTTATGAGTGCTACTATTCTTGATAAGGATTTGTTCTGTAAATGGTTGGGTCTTGACCCTGAAGATGTTTATTATATTAATAGTGAAAGTCCTTTTAAGAAGGAGTATCGTCCTATTCATATGAATCTTGTTGGTCCTATGTCTAAACGTGCATTGTGGCATACTGCTCCGAAGACTATTCCGGTTCTTAGGGATATTTTAGATAAGCATAAGAATGAGAAGGGTTTAATTCATACTAATAGTTATAAGTGTCAGCAGTATATTACTGATCATATTAAGGATCAGAGGATTCTTTCGCATACTCCTAAAAATAGGGAGGAGACTCTTGCTGAGTTTGAGAAGTCTAAAAATCCGTATGTTCTTGTTAGTCCTTCCATGAGTGAGGGTGTTGATTTGCCTTATGAAAAATGTGAGTTTCAGGTAATTTATAAGGTTCCTTATCCTTATCTTGGTGATAAACAGATTAATGAGCGTAAGAATATGGATCCTGAGTGGTATGGTTATAAGACTGTTATGACTTTGATGCAGGCTTATGGTCGGGGTATGCGTGCAGAGAATGATCATTGTGATACTTACATTTTGGATAAGAATATTCAGACTTTGCTGCGTAATAAAATGTATAGACGATTAATTCCAAAATTCTTTAGGGAAGCTATTACTTCCTAATTATATCTTTTTTTAGGTTGTTTTTTTGAAAAATAGAATAAAAAATTTAAGAAATAAATATTTTTTGCTCTTAGGATGTTTTTTGAGCATTTTGGAGTTTTTTTATTTCTTTTTTTTGTACAAGTTATATTATGTTTTTTTTAATAAGGAGTGGTGAGTTATTAGACTTTTTTTTAAAAGTTTTTTTTATAATAGGTGATTTAATTAAACTATTGTATTTTTTTTGTAGGAGTAATAGTTTTTTACTTTTAATTGAATGTTTTTATAGTCTTTTTAATTTAACTCGGTTGACTAAATTTTTAGGATAACCTAAATTTCTTAGTCAATTAAATGTTGTACTTAAAAGTATATAAAGGTTTTGGTATACCTAAAAATTTTCTTGCGTAAAAAATTATTTACCAATACCACAAGATACAACCACATTTCCCGGGAATTTAATCATAAAACAACATATAAAACATCATATAATTAATTAATCCAATTAATTAAAATTTTATACCAAAATAATCCAATAAATGATTAATTCTTGAGAAAAATCCATCATATTGTTTATTATGTATGTTATCCAAGAAGTCTTCCACCCTATCATCTACTTCTTTTAGGTATGACTGATTTTGGTAATCTATTTTTGTAAAATATTGGATTTGCACAGCATAATTTTTATCTTCAATATTGAACACATAATTTACTCCCATACAATCCCATGTGGTGTTCGTGTCTCTTGAAGGATTATAAAAGTATTGTTTTGAAACATTCTTTCCACCTAATTTTATGTTTGATTCATTTACTACCTCATATCCTCCTTTTTCCATTTGTCTGAACTTTTCTGTAGATATCCGAGTAATATGATCTTCCGGCCAGTTTTCCCATATGTTCCATATTACATACTTATTTGTTATCGAATCATTGGTTTTTGCTTTGTCGGTCATATTGAGTTCACTTGTCGTGTTCCATGATTCTGGAACAACTATCTGAGAATTTCCCACATCAAATGTTTTATCAGTAGATAAAGTTAGGAAACTGTTTAATGCTCCTAGGTTTGCTACAATGTATAAAAAGATTATTAAGAGAATTATGCTGATAATCTTGTCTTTTGTTCTCATCCTTTTTCACCATCTTTGTGTGTTCCCAGATGTTCTGTTTTTGTCCATGTTCTTTCACGTCTGGTTATGAGTGTGTACATTGTCATAAAATATAATGGTATTAAATAGAAGCAATACAACCAGTAGCTTACCAGATCTTTTAGGAAGGTCAAGTATTTTTTATCATCTCTTATAAGAGATATTGCTATACCTGGCAGGAATGCTATTGCTGATGTTATTCCAATTATTAATGGTGCTTCCATCCTAATTACTGTTGGTATTCCCCATACAAACCATGCTAGAATGTTTATGATGAATATTAAGAATCCCACGAATATAAATAGATTGAATGCATAGTATGATACATGCGTTAGTATTCCTATTTTTTCTGTGAATGATATTTTGGATGAAATAATTGGAGTACCGTATATAAATAGTGTTTCAAAGTTTCCCATTGCCCATCTTACTCGTTGTTTTAGGAATGGTTTCCATTTTATTACGGCTTCTTGATATATTGCTACTTCTGGACAGAATCTTATGTCTCCCTGACCTAATGCTACTTTAACACTTAGGTTCAAGTCTTCTGTCACAGCAAATCCGTCCCATTTTCCTGCTTTGAGTATAGCTTCTTTTTTAACAAACTGTCCATTTCCTCCGAGGAATCCATTGTACCCAATTATGTCTTTTGCTCTCAGTACATTTCCAAAGCCTGCAAATTCTACATCTTGCATTCTTGCAAGAAAATTTTCATCAGCATTATACATTCTTACTCTTGATTGTACTGCTTGTACTTTTTCATCGTTTAAGTATGGCATTATTGTGGACAAATACTCTGGTGCTACTCTTGTATCTGCATCAAATACTCCGATAACTTCTCCTTTTGCAAGTATTAAACCATCATTTAATACGAAACCTTTTCCTTTTCCAGATTTTGGGGGCTGTCGTGTGATTATTTTCAGATTATCAAAATCATCTTTAAGATTTACCAGTATTTTTCCTGTATTGTCTTCTGATCCGTCATTTATTACTATTACTTCAAAATTTTGTTTTCCTTCCCATTTGTAGTCCATAGATGCTATGCTTCTAACTGTTGCTCCAATAGTATGTTCCTCATTATGTGCTGGTATGAATATTGATACAAATGGTGGCTTACCCTCATAAGGTATGGCTTTTTTCATTTTTTTAAGACTTACTAGAGCAAGTATTAAATTCAGCACTGCTGGAATGAAAATAATCCATTGTATGAATGTAACATTCCTAGAGATTATTCCACCAACAATCAATATTATGGACAAAACAAAAACTAGAATAGAATAAAACTTTTCAATAACAAGATCAACATTTTTCTCATGAAGATTCGCTTCATATGATTCAATTTTTTCAATCTTTTGTAAATGAGTACGTAACCCCACCTCTATGGCAAACTTAATCTGATCAATAGAGTAATTTTCTAAGATAAAACCATAATTATAAATAACAAAATCATCCTTATCCAAATCTTGTTCATTGTTAAGAATATAAATTAATGGCAAATTAAATGAAACCAATTTATGGCCTAACTTAATACCATCCCATTCACCATCCAAATCCAAACTTATAAAAACCATATCCGGTGACTTAGACTCTATATCCTTTAAAGCTTCTTTTGCATTACCCATTTGTCCAACCAGATTATACTCCAATAAATTAACTGTTTCTTCTATTTTATTTATTACATCCTCATTTTCGGATACAACATAAATCCTAGCTTTATCATCATGTATGTGTTTTATCTGATTAAATCTGCTTTTATTTAAATTAGAAAACTCTTCTTTAGCAATATCATTTAATTCATCATTTCTAATAAAAACCACATCCAGAAAAATCTATTTAACAAAACCATGAGCTAAATTAATCTTCTCATTCTCTATATTAGACCTGTTAATCGCACATTCTATGTTATGTTTTAAAATATTTTTCTCAAAAGGTTTCCCAATAAATGCATAACTAGGACTATTCTCTAAAGCTTCATTGAAAGTCACATCATCAGTGTTAGCAGTTAAATAAATAACAGGCAAATCAAATTGAATAATTAATTCGGAAGCTTCTATACCAGTCATTTCTCCTTTGAGTTTAATGTCCATTATTGTTATGTCAGGACATTGTTCAGCGGCAATATCAACAGCTTCCGGGCCATTATCCACAACTGCAATAACTTCATACCCTAAATCTTCCAATGTCAGTTTCAAATCCAGAGCAGTGATTGCTTCATCCTCAACAATCAGTACCGTGGTCATATCATCCACCACCACTTTTTTTTATAATATAGAGTCCATTATTTCAGTGAATTCATTTATATTAACCGGCTTTTTAACATATACTACTTCCTGATTCTTCAAATTTATAGGAACATTATCAGGATTTGCTGACAAGAATATAATTTTAATATCATTCTGTGAAAGTTCTTCAGCCATTTGAATCCCATTCATATCTCCTTTAATATTAATGTCAGCAACAACCAAATCAATCTGGTTTTCTTCACAAATCTTAAACGCATCCTGCGCATTATCTGATATGAAAACCTGAAAACCTTTATCTTCTAATTGAAATTTAATATCTAAAGCAGTTATTGCTTCATCTTCCACTATTAAAATCGAATTTGACATACTATCACTTTCTTATTGGTATACACATGTCCATACAATATCCATCTTCTGAGCTAAGTTCATACTTTCCATCAATCTGATTAATAAGAGATTCTATTAGTATAGTTCCAAGACCAGAATGATGTTCATTTATCACGTTTAATCCAACACCCGTATCATAATATTTAACAAACATATTATCATCATCAACATTAACTATGATACCAATAAGTTTTTCTTCTATAGTATCATCAAATGCATGTTTTATGGAATTAATAATCAGTTCATTCAATATAAGAAACAGTGGGTTTGACACGTCAATACTTAGATGAGTATCCCTATTTATTTCAAATTTAAACTTTATATTCAAATTACCATACAAGTTTTTAATATTCAATTCAAAGTCTTTCATAATCTTTAATAATGATACATAATTTAAATTTTCTGTATATAACTGGTTATGTATTAACGCCATCGAGGAAACTGATAATTTCATATATTCACTAATTGTCTGATTATCATATCCGAATCTTTGCTGTAAATTAATTAAACTTAATAATATCTGCAAATTATTTTTCACCCTATGATGCACTTCCTTTACCAGGATATTATTATGTACAGCAAACTCCTCTAATAATAGTTTATCCTTCACGTAATCTGTTACATCATCTACAAAGATTACAAATGAATTTTCCATCAAACTACTAAATGAAATATCAAGGTATAACAATTCAGTAGATCTTTTATATAAAATGTTTCTGACTCGAAACTGATCTATCTGTTTTTTAAAAAACTTCTTTCTGAAATAATTTAATTCTTCACTTATCTCATCATAATTCAACACATTCTGATAAAAGAATGTTCTAAAATCATCATATGAAAAGTTATCAACATCAAAAGTCATTCCTAATAAAGAAGATAAGTTATGTTCTTCCACATACTCAAATGAAAAATCTGAACATAATATGCCATGAGTAGTATGAACACGTGTTGCATTTATCTCAACGCCATGTGTTAAAGCTATGTCCTTGTAATTGTCCAGTTTATTAACAATCTTCTGAAAAATTATTTCATCATTTTTAATATTATGTTCATACCTTTTTGTCATTATAATCTCCACATTTTTTATAATAGTTTTAGTATAAGACATGTACTATATAATACTTAGTTTAACCTCACTATTAAAGATAATAGGAAAATAAAATATTAATAAATTAAAAAAAAATAGTAATTCTATATAAAAATACTTTAACAATAACCATAAACTAAAACAAAGAAAAACGAATAACCATACCTGTTTTAAGATTATTTACATTAATAAAACATGAAATATTTTAATAATGAATACAAAAAGAAGACTAAATTAATAAACAAGTATTAAGGTAATGAAAAACATATACAGTATAACATAATAATTATTTTAGAGGTAAAAAATGTCCAAAATTAAAACAGAAATAAAAGAAGTTATAACAGATGACTTAAACATATACGAAAAAATAACATCAAACAAGAAAGTTACAACAGATAATAATTCAAAACAAGGAGTATTATTAACAAACAGGACATTAACTTATGTTGAAGAATACAATTTTTTGGACACCTTAGGAATAAACATTGAAGTTAATAGGGATAATTTAAACAAATTAAACCTCAACCTCTTAGCCAACATTCTAAATTACAGTGAATTCATAAAAGACCCTGAAATATTCAACAAATTATTCAATAATGAAATCAAAGAAATTCATTTAGAAAATATATTATATAAACGAGATGAAGAACTATTATACCTTGACATTAATTTCAACACAATACTAAATGAATATATACTAATCACGGTAAACGATAACAGTAATTCACTAGAAGCACAAGTGGTACTTGAAAAACTAGTGAAAGATAACCAAAATCTAATCAAAGAACTTCATCACAGAGTAAAAAACAATCTCCAAGTACTGTTAAGTTTAATTAGTATACAGGAACGTTTTAAAAAGAGTGATTATTTAATTAAAGAATATTTGAAGCTGTCAATCACATCAATGTCAATAATGCATTCTCAACTATACTCAGAAAATCTGACACATGTATCAACAGAACGAATTTTAACAGAACTAAAAGCTAAATGTGAAAATTTATACAATTCATCTAACATAACCTTTGATTTTAAAAGTAAAAATGATTCACAAATCCCAATTGAAAAAGCAAATCCAATACTACTGTTGTTAGATGAACTCATAATCAATTCAATTTATTCATTGAAAACAGGTAATAACAAGATTATTAACTGTACCTTCATGACAAAAGAAGATAATTTAATCATATTCTACAAAGACAATACATCCAAGGAACAAGGAGATAATGATGGTATTGGAGAGTTATTAATCGAATCATTAATCAGTCAAGCTGATGGAAGAAAAGGAAACACCAAAGACACAGGATACGAGTATAAAATAATAATACCCATCACCACATAATACATTAAACAATAAAAAAAATAACAAATTATATTAAAAACTTTTTTCAATTTAAATAATACCCCAATATTTTAACAAAATACTCATCATATAAATAAAAATACAGGAAAAGACATAATTCATCCCAAACCGGGTAAAAAGGGGAGTTTATGATAAAATGAAACTAATCTACATGGATGAAAACAACAAAAAACTTTTCGATATAAGAATAGAAAAACTAGAATACATCGACCAAAAAGAGATAATAACAGATATTTCTGAACTAGATGATGATTATATAAAAGTATTAAGTAGATTAAAAGAAGAAGTATGGTTATACAAACCAACAAAGAATAGAGAAGACTTCTACATAGAATACTATAACAACCTGTACTATTTTAATGAAGATGATTACAATTTTAAAGTAGGAACCCTTCTATCAAAGACACTGGGAAGATACGATAAAGACGAAAATCTTCTAAAATTAATGAAAAAAATATACCAGACAGGTCAAGAACAAAAAGGATTAATAAAAATACTAAGAAATGATGGAAAACTCTACAAATACATAAACTACCATTACTTCAAATTACATGAAAGAATCATAGTAATACACGAAGATAAAACAGAAATAAAAATGTACAGGGACAGTACACTAAATGATAAAGATTTAGGAGTAGCAATTTACCAGAAAAACAAGTTTGTAGAAGTAAACGAAAACTACGCAAAAATAGTTAATAAAACAAGAGACCAACTATTAGGTGCATCCCAAGACTTACAAGGCGTACCAGAAAACATGGTTAAAATAATCAAAAGAGAATTAAAAGCAATAGAAAACCAGGAAAAACTATCCTACAAAATGCCAATGATCTCTTATGATAAAAATGGGGGTGTAAGATACTATATTAATGCAGAAGGATCCTACATAACCTACAACAACATGCCCGCAGTACTCTTTAAAATAAAAGATTTGACAGAACAAGAAAGAGCAAAAAGACAAAACGAAACAAACATGGATGAAATCATACGACTAAAAAGTACAATACACGAATTAAAAAAGTATTCAAAAACATTCCTGTCCTATGCAATATACCCCGACAACTACAGTGTAAGTGAAAACTTCTACGATATAATAGAAGATACTGAAAGAGAATACAAATTCAAAAAAGACAGCATCAGAGATTTTATTTTAGGAGAAGACCTGAAACTATACGATACAATGATAAATTCTATAAGTCCAAGCAATCCCGAAGTAGAATTCACAACAAGTATAATGACCCTAAAATTTAACATAAAATACATACGCCACTACTTTAAAAGAATATATGACACAGAAGGAAAAGCCACATCATACGTATCAGCACACCAAGATATAACCAATGAAGCTACATACTCCAATAATCTTAAAAAGCAGATATATGAACAAAATGAAACAATAAAAGACAAGGATATACAGATAAAAGATGCACATCACACAATAAAAAATAACCTGAATATATTATTATCATTAATAAGAATGCAGGAACATTATCAACCCGATAAAGAGAAGATATTAGAAGATACGAAAACACATATTAAATCAATCAGTGTAATGCACGAAAAACTATATCAATCAAAAACATTCGAAGATTTACAAATGAAGGAATACATAGACTCAATAGTAACATCACTCTTTGATATATATTCCTCAAAAATAAAATATATCTCTAAAGTAGATGAAATATACCTAAATTCAAGCCAAGCCGGGACACTAGGACTGATAATCAATGAACTATTAAACAACACAGTTAAATACGCTTTTCCCGATGAAAATATTGGAGAAGTAGAAATAAAACTATCAAGAATAGATAAGATGATAGAAGTAGAATATCATGATAATGGAATAGGTATACCAGACAGTGTAGACTTTGAAAACCCTAAAACATTAGGACTAATTGTAGTACAAAACCTGACAAAACAACTAGATGGAAAAATAACATACACTTATGACAATGGAACTCTTATAAAACTAGAATTCAAGGAAAAAGAATCATTCTAACATTATTGTAGTATTGTATGAATACCCTTTTTTAAAGGTATAATTTAAATGATTAAATAAAAAAATAAGTTAGTACATATTTTTGGTCAAAACTCCTTTATATGTAGATATGCTGAATTAATTATTTAGAATTATTAAAAGAAAAATAGGGGATTAAACTTAATAAAATAAAATTTAACTCATTAGGATATATTATTCATAGCCCAATTCTTTCAACCGTGATAATGCAGTATCACGAATAGGATACCATTCTTTACGGGTTACTTCATATTCATATCCATCATGATCACTGTATCCAACCACTTCTCTATTGGTAATCACTTCAAAAGTTGAATCATGAGATAACTGTAAGAGTACTTCTTTATCAGTTATTTTTTCTACAGCATATCTTCGAATATCATTATTTTCAGCATTATTTTTTGCAATATCCACCAAACAGGATTGGTTAGTAAAATGAGAATTTTTAATAGCGTGTGAACGAACAATTTCCTCATTATCATTTTCAAATACATATATCAATGTTTCCTCATCTTTGATTTTCATAGTTGCTTCTCTTCTAGCATATTTATTTTGGGCATTTTTTGCTAGGTTAATCAATAACTTTTCATCCCCTATTCTTTCAACATCTTTTTCAATGTCAAAATAATCTAAGTTTTCCAGTAAAGATGCTAATGCAGTTTCATCCTCTACTTTTTTGACGGCTTCTATTCTAACTACATTATAATCATGATTTTTAGCTATGTCTATAATTTTTTCCTGATCTGATAAGTTAGGGTTTTTAACGGCTTCTTCACATATGTCCCCATCATCAAAGTTTTCTATAATATTAATCAATACCTCTTGACTGTTAATTTTTTTAACGGCTTCTAATTTAACTTTAGAATCTAATGCATAATTAATTACATCCATTAATTCAGAATCATCATCAATCTCATTGACTCTTTCTACATCAATTATGTATATGGAGTCAGGATATAATTCTTTTAATCTGTCTTTTGCTATATCACGAACTCTTATGCTGGAATCATGTTTAGCTGTTTCAAACAATATTTTTTCATCAGTAATTTTCATTGCAGCCACTTCACGAACTATATCCGTGTCGCTTTTAAGAATATCTGCTAAAAATTCTTGATCTTCCACGTTCCATAGTGCAACTCTGCGAACCCATTTCTCGTTTGCATTTGTAGCAATGTCTTTTAGAATGTTTTCATCAGATATTTTGTATGCTGCTTCCTCCCTAGTATCCTGATATTCCCCATTTAATGCAATATCTTTCAACAATTCTTCATCATCTAAATCTACAATGGCACTGTGTCTATTACTCTTATACTTATTAGTTTTTGCAATGTCAAGATTAAACTGTTTTGTTCTTTCTATTTCCATTCGTTCTTTTTCTTTTATTTTTTCAGATAATAGTTCTTTATTTTCTATTTTTTCTGTTGCTTTTTCACGTATCTCTGAATTTTTATCATATGCTGCTATGTTTATTAGTGTGTCTTGATTATTTAATCTGCTGATTGCTTCTATTCTAAGACGTTTATTATTTGCATATTCGGCTATTTTAATAAGTTTATCTTCATCAGCAATCATTTTTAAAGCATCTAAGTAGTCTTTATTCATAGTATAAGTTACATCCTCGTATTTAAGAAGTAATTCCATTAACACTTTTTCGTTATTGCTTTTTATTGCTGCTTTAAGTCTAACATCATCATTGAAATGAGTTTCAGCTATTTCTGATAATACTCCTTTGTCGTTAATTTTTTCAACAATTCTTAAATAATTATTTTTAAAAAGCTGTTTATCATTTTTTATTATATATATTAATGTTTCTTCATCTGTCAAATTAGGATTATCTACTGCTTCTGACCTGACATGATGTGATTCATCATTTTTAGCTATATCCATTAGTATATTTTCATCTGTAAGTTCTTTTACTGCATCTCTTCTTACTTTCCAGTTGCTATTTTGATATTTTGGTTTGAACAAATTGTTTAAAAACCCCATTTTATCACCAACACGAGTTTTGGCCTAAATTATTTAAGGTCGTAGATTCTAATTTAACTTTTTTTAATTATGAATATCATTTAATTGTTGTTTATAAATCTATTTTTTAAGTATTTGTTTAAAATAAGTTCTTTTTTTGAAGGTTAGAGGTATTTTGTAGTATGATTTCTAAAATGATGGAATTTTGTGGAAAACCATCATTTTAGTTCATTAATTTTTCGCGTAATAATATTTTATTGTTATTGTTATTTATACTTTTGTAGTGTTTTTTTGGGTGCGTGGGGGATGGTGTGTTGTTTGGGGTTTTTCCATTATTATGGGGGGAGGTTAGTATTTTTTTTAGGTTGTTTTATATTTGTTTATTGTATTTTGGATGAATGTTATGTATCTTTTATCTTCTGTAAGTGTTGTTTATAGTGTTTCGAAGATTTTCTTTAGGTTGTAGGCGGTTGCATAGAATTGTAGTATGTTTTC
>JAFRKG010000049.1 GCA_017431845.1 Methanosphaera sp.
AAGTAAAGAAACAAATAAAATATAAATTAATATTAATATAACTCTTAGGAGATTTTTTTTATGCAGAAATTTATTGTAGAATTAATTGGAGTATTTACTCAAAAAGACCTACCAGAAGATTATGAAAAATTTGTTGAATACAAAGCAACCATGTTAAACAGAGAAGTTTCCGAAACTGATAAAATAGCCGTATTAAAAGTTAAAGATACAACAAGTTACCAAATATTATTCCTAGATGACTATAACTCTATGGATGAAATAGATAAAGAAATTGATGAAACATTAGACGGTAAAATTTACAACTTTAACATTAGAAAAATATTAGAAGGTCATCTCAATGGCTAGTCAAGAATTACAAGACCCGTTAGAACAGAGATGGGTTGTTCTTGATCATTTATTAAAAATTTTGAATAAAAAATATGATGTTCCCAGTGGAGTAATTAAAAATCTTCAATATGCCCGATCATTAACTAGCTTTTATCTTCAAGATCCTACAGAACCTGATCGTGCCAAGGAATTACCCAATATCGATTCATTACTCAATAATGCTGAAACAACTTTAATGGGTATGGCGGGTATGGAAGGAGAAGATTTTGTTGCTGAGTGGGAACAAAAGTTATTAGATGCTTCTAAAGGTAAAGAAGTTTTCAAGCAATCTAAGATTCAATCAAAATTTATACCTGGTATGCCAGCAAATTTTGATTTTGTCAGATTTAACTTCAAACAACCTATTCATGAGGAACGGTTCATAGAAATATGTGAATACGAAAATGTTATCATAGAATTTGATGATAATGATTTGTCCGTTTTTGTATTCGGCGAAAATGATAATATTCAAAAAGCATTAAAGGAGATGGCTCCTTTTTATGCTGAACAATTATCAGAAATATGAATTAAAATTTCATTCTTTTTTTATTTTTTCTATTTTTTTCTTATTTTTTTTAAAATAATACATTTTTTTCCGTAAAGTCTATTAATATTAAAAAATATAACATAGTTTATTGATATTTAATTAGATGGAGTTATTTTTAAAATGAAAATTTTGATGATTACTGATATTCATAGTAATCCTAAAAAAATATATGATTACTTAGATGAAAATTCTGTAGATGAGATAATAGTTACTGGTGATGTAACAGAGTTTGGTCCAGAAGAACTCTTCGTAGACACTTTGGATAAACTTACAGACTATGCTAATGTTCATGCATTATTTGGTAACTGTGATCCAAAGAATTCACCAGAATTACTTGACAAATCAAAAGCAATAAATATACATGACAATGTCTCAAACATAAACAATATAAAACTAGTAGGATTTGGTGGCTCAAACCCAACACCATTCGACACAACAAACGAATTCTCTGATGAAATATTATACAATGAATTAAATAAATACTCCGAAGAATTATCATCAGATTCTTTCACAATACTAGTAACACACGCACCACCACTAAACACAAACGCAGACAAAATAGAATCCGGAGCACACGTAGGAAGCAGTGGAGTAAGACAAATAATAGAAGAAACACAACCAACACTAAACCTATGCGGACACGTACACGAATCAATAGGCCAAGATAAAATAGGAAACACCACAATAATAAATCCAGGAGACGCATCAACAGGACACGCATGTATAATAGAATTAAACGAAGATGATATCCAAAACAAAAACTTAAATATTCAATTAATAACCATAGAATGAGGAAAAAAATCATGTCCAAATTTAAAGAAGAAGACGTATACATTTTTAACCCAGAAAGAGAATGCATGAGCAGAGAAGACCTAAAAGAACTGCAATTAAGAAGATTACAGAAAGTAGTAAAATATGCATACGAAAACGTGGAATTCTACAAAAAACTATACGATGATGCAGGAGTAAAACCAGAAGACATAAAAACACTAGAAGACATACAAAAACTACCATTCATAACAAAAGATGACCTAAGAAAAACATACCCATTCGACTTACAAGCAGCACCAAAAGAAGACTGGGTAGAAGTACATTCAACAAGTGGAACAACAGGAATTCCAACAGTAGCAGCATACACCCAAAAAGACATAGAAATCTGGGGAGAATGTGTGGCACGTGGACTAGCAAGTGTAGGAGTACATAAAAATGATGTAGTAAATGTAGCATATGGATTCGGATTATTCACTGGAGGACACGGAGCACAATACGGAGCACAAAAAATAGGAGCACTAGCAGTACCAATGTCCTCAGGAAACACCCAAAAACAAATGAACTTCCTCAGAGATTTCCCTGCAGATTTCCTCTGTTGCACACCATCATATGCACTATACTTAGCAGAATCCTTCGAAAAAGAAGGCATAGACCCAAAAACAATTCCACTACGGGGAGGAGTATATGGGGCAGAAATGTGGACTGAAGAAATCAGACAAAAACTAGAGAAAAAGTTCGGCATATCCGCACAAAACATTTACGGTTTAACAGAAGTAATAGGCCCTGGAGTGTCAACAGAATGTCATATTAAAGATGGAATGCACATCGCAGAAGATCATTTTTACCCAGAAATAATTGATCCTGAAACATTAGAAGCACTACCTGAGGGTGAAGAAGGAGAAATAGTATTCACTTCACTTACAAAAACAGGAATGCCTGTAATAAGATACAGAACAAAAGATTTAACTTCATTAAACTATGATAAATGTGAATGTGGAAGAACAACAGTACGTATGAGTAGAATTACTGGACGTAGCGATGACATGCTTAAAGTTAAAGGAGTAATTGTATTCCCTAAACAAATTGAAGAAGTCATTATGAAAATGGATGAACTATCTCCAGCATATCAAATAATAGTATCAAGGCCAGGTACACTTGACCAAATAGAAGTACAAGTGGAACTTGACCAAGCCAACTTTACAGATTCATTAATTAACTTAGCTACTTTCAAACAAACTATAGCTAAGAAAATCAAGGAAGCAATTGGTATTGGTGTTAAAGTAACATTAGCAGAACCATACTCCTTACCAAGAAGTGAAGGAAAAGCAGTAAGAGTAATTGATCAAAGAGATTTTAGTTAGGGATGATAAAAAATGGCAATAAAACAATTATCAGTATTTTTAGAAAACAAACAAGGAAGACTTTGGAAAGCATTAAACACATTAAAAACAGAAAACATTGATATAAGAGCATTATCTATTGCAGATACATCCGATTTTGGAATATTGAGAATAATAGTATCTGATACTAAGAAAGCTAAAGAAGCACTTGAAAAAGAGTTTGCAGTAAGTATTGCAGATGTACTTGCAATTGAGGTTGAAGATCAGCCGGGTGGATTGGAAGCAGCTCTGTTATTATTAAATGATAATAATGTTAATGTTGAATATATTTATGCTTTTGTTGAAAAGAAAACTTCTAAAGCATTGGTTGTTCTAAGAACAGAGGATAATGAGTTATCGTTATCTTTATTAAAAGATAATGGTTTTTCAGTTGTTGAAGATGAAGCATATACAATATAATTTGTATATGCCCTTTTTTTTATCTATTTTTTGTAGAGTTGATTTGGGGTATAATTGTATCCATTTTTTATGGCTTCTTGTATGAAGTTATTGCTTTTTTTGCATGATTCGATGATGTCATATTTTTTGATTAGGTTGCTTGTTATTGCTGTTGAGTATGTGCATCCTGTTCCATGAGTATTTTTTGAGGGTATTAGTTTTCCTTCAATATTATGAATTTCATCTTCATAATATAAAATGTCATTTCCGTTAAGATGTCCTCCAGTAATCACAACATTAGTCTTTTTACCTAAATATTCTGCAACACTTTTCATATCTTCTTCGTTACTTATTTGTTTTCCAGATAACTGTTCTGCTTCATGTATATTTGGTGTTATTAAATATGATTCTTTCAGCAAATATTTCTTCAAACATTCAGGATAATCCAGCTTAGTTAAATCACTACCACTCTCACTAATCATAACAGGATCAACAACAGCCTTAACACCATACTCACGAATCTTACCAGAAACTAACTTAATAATCTCACTAGAATACAACATACCCGTCTTAATATACATGATAGGATAAACACTTAAAACCTGATCAATCTCATCACATAAAACATCCAAGTCAACTTCCTGAATATTTATCACACCAAAAGGATTTTGAGCAGTAATACAGGTAACAACACAATTAGCATAAATTCCATGCGCATGAAACGTCTTACAATCAGCAAGAATACCCGCACCACCCGAAGGATCCAAACCCGCAATACTAAGTGAACAATTATCTTTCATCTCGTGTGACATTCAATCTCTCCCTTCCATGATTACTTGAAACCATAATATTAATACTTCTAAGAAATTCATAAGTATAAGTACCAATACCGTGCAATAATAACTCCCCTAAATCCTCAGGAGTATTCATATCCAAAGAAACATAAAACGATTCAATAAGATTTATGGACATACCTAATTCACTAGCCAAGTTTATATGTTTAAAATAACTCATATCTCCAAAACAGGCATGGAAATCAAATTCATTATTAAAACATAACAAATTAGTTCCACCACCCTTAGAAGGACTAATAATCAAATCATTATCCATGCTATGAAGTGTAGCAACATGTTCCTCTTTAATCAAGGGAATATCTGATGGTAAAATAAGAATATCATTGCATGGAAACCTGCCCTTAACATCCTTTATAGCATCATTCAATGCATGGTTTAAAAAATCATCATCATATACTTTTTCACGGATAAAATTCACATTTAATTCATCCGCATATGTCTTAACATTATCATCCCGGCTGACAATGAAAATCTCATCAACCTGCTTACGGATAACAATAACAATATCCTTCAACATAACCTTCAACAATTCAATTCTTTCACTAGGACTTAAAAAGGGTGAAAGTCTAGTTTTAGAATCTTCAAAACATGAAACTGGTATTATTGCAATTAAATTTTTCATACATATTATTTATATAAAAAATTATTAAAATAAGTATTTGAAAAAAGAGAATTTGATGGAAAACTATTAATTAAATGTTAAATATTTGTCTAACGTAGACTGCTTGGACTTATCTAATTTGTCATGAATAGTCTTCTTAGTTAAATAAAGTTCCCTGATTTTATCATTCATATAATCCCTGTCTTCACCGGATAACATTTCATCTAATGTCTTGAATGATTTAGAATATGAAACCATGAAATTATTAATTTCCATACTATCCCATGCTTTCTTAAACTCTTCTTTTAAATTAAAATCGCCCTTAAATAATAATAAGTTAATATTATCAATATTTGTCTTACTAATAGGCTGATAATAATTATAAGAAGATTCATCAAGGAATAATGGGTTTAAACCAATAATAAACTTTTTTAATTCAAAATATAATCCTTCAGTCAGATCATTATTCAATTCATTTATAAATGCAAGAGCATTAATACTATCCGTATAAGCCTTATTATCCTTCTTCTTAACACTAGAATATAAATGTTCCTTCAGAAACTCCTTACTAACCTCAGTAATGCTGCCATCATGACAATTAAGAAAATCTTTAAACTCATAATAATAGAAATTTTTAAGGAATAAATTATAAAACTCAATATCTTCATGAGACTCAATAAATTCCAAACCCTTATCAGAGATAGAATACTCCTTATCTAAAACACTGCTTGAAGGAACATACTCCTTAATCCTATCAACTAATTCGGACTTATTACCAGTAACAGTCAAATGATTATCCTTCAAAATATTCTTCAAATCATTAACTTTCAAAGAATTAAGGTACTCATCAACTTCTTCACTACTGGATTCATTACTAATATAGCCCTCATTCAAGACTAAATTCTTAATATAATCAGGCTTAAAATCATAATCAATCTTAATGATACTATTAGTTAATTCAATATTATTATTCTCTTCAAAAGTACGGATAAAATCATAAATACCCACATTCTGAAAAGCTAAAATATACTTCTCTTTATCAATGCTTGACGGATCATATAATGAATTCTTAGTTTCATCAATTTTATTAAAATAATCAGACAATTCCCTCTCAGATTGTTCCTGATTTAACTTCTTAAAATCCTCAAAATCTGGTTTATCAGAATAATCCTCATTAAATGAAGCATAACTTTGTTCAATATTGTTAATAAACTTATCAATAATTTGCTTATTATTCTGCACATGCTTTATAATATTAACATAATACTCATCATCAATATTTGCACGTTTTTCCAGACAATCATACCTTTCATTATCCTTATCTGATGACTTAGAAATATAAACAATTTCCTTTTCTTCATCAACAATAATAACTGAACCACACAAATTATAATCATAAATATTAGTAGAATATGTAAAATCACTATACTCAACACTATCACTACCATAAATATCAGTGATGGAAGTAGAAGGAACATCTAACATAATAGAACTAACAATAAGATTATTACCAATATCCTTAGCAAAACCATACTTAATAAGAAGCTTCATAACAAAGGATGGCGGATCAAAAATACTAATCTCATTTCCTTCTTCATAAGTATGGTTAATTTCATCAAAAAACAAACCTCTCTTACGAAATTCAGGTAAAATATACGTGGAAACAAGGGATAACTTGGAAACACTATTAATAATAGTGTAAGCACAAAATCCAACAACTTTCTTCTTAAAAACAATTTCCTTAAAATAAGTACAATGATTAACCTTAACCTTATATCCTGTATCAAGCATTGACTGATACAAATAAGCATATTTAGTTTTAAGGGTTTCTTCAATATCAACCGCATCAACCATTCCATCAACAGAAATGGTCTTACCAATATTATCTTCCCTAACAATACAATTAAACTTAACCATATATACAACCTAATTATACTATATGTTTCAAGTTACAAATAAGATTTATCATAAATATGAATTTTTAATAATTACAAAAAACAAATACAATAATAACTAAAACATAAATTTAACACAATAAAATCAAAGAAAAAATCAATATAATCAAAAATTTGGTGAGTAAATGAAAAATTTCAGCGAATGGTTTCATAACATATTAGAAGAAGCAGAACTAATGGATGCAAGATACCCAGTAAAAGGAATGAGCGTATGGCTCCCAAGAGGGTTCAAAATAAGAAAATATTCCCTACAATTACTGGAAAAACTACTGGACAAAGAACATGAAGAAACACTATTTCCAATGCTCATACCAGAAAGTGAACTGGCAAAAGAAGCAATACATGTAAAAGGATTTGAAGAAGAAGTATACTGGGTAACCAAGGGAGGACTAAGAGAACTCAACGAACAATTAGCACTAAGACCAACAAGCGAAACAGCAATGTACCCAATGTTCTCATTATGGGTAAGATCACACATGGACCTTCCAATAAAAGTATACCAAACAGTAAACACATTCAGGTATGAAACAAAACACACAAGACCACTAATAAGAGTAAGAGAAATAACAACATTCAACGAATCACACACAGTACACGCAACAGAAGAAGAAGCAGAACAACAAGTACAAACAGGAATAGAAATATACAAGGAATTCTTCGACGCACTAGGAATAGCATACTCCATAAGCAAAAGACCAGAATGGGATAAATTCCCAGGATCAAAATACACCATGGCATTCGACACAATAATGCCCGACGGAAAAACACTACAAATCGGAACAGTACACAACCTAGGAACAACATTCGCAAAAACATTCAACATACAATTCGAAAACGAAGAAGGAGAACATGAATACGCACACCAAACATGTTACGGACTATCCGATAGGGTAATAGCATCACTAATAGCAGCACATGGAGACGAAAAAGGACTTAAACTACCACCAGTAGTAGCACCAGAACAAGTAGTAATAGTACCAATCATATTCAAGGAAAAAGAAGACATAGTACTAAACTTCACAGATAAACTAGAACAAACACTAAAAACAGCAGGCATACGAACAATACAAGACAAACGAGACATAAGACCAGGTAAAAAATACTACGAATGGGAACAAAGAGGAGTGCCACTAAGAATAGAAGTAGGACCAAGAGACATAGAAAACGGTTCAATAGTAACAATAAGAAGAGACAACGGAAACAAAGAATTCATAGACTACGATGAAAACACAATAACACAAACAATACAAAACATACTCGATGACATCACAAAAGAATTAAAAACAGCATCCAACAAATTCCAGGAAGAAAAAACATACCACGTAGAAACACCAGAACAAGTAAAGAAAACAATAAACAAAAAAGGCGGAATAATCACATGCAACTGGTGTGGAAACACAGAATGCGGAAAAGACATGGAAGAAAAATATGACATAGACATACTAGGAACACAAGAAGCACAAGTAGAAGGAAACTGTGTCAATTGTGGCGAAAAAGCACAACATAAAGTACTAATATCAAAAACATACTAAAAACGATAAACATGAAAAAGAAAGAAAAAAAGAAAATAATGAACATAATCTGGATAATAACCGATATTATCATTGTTATAAGTGCAATCCTCCTACTAATAGGCGGAGGAACACAAGAAACAATAATAGCCATAATAGGATTACTAGTAGTGCTAGCTGAAATAATATTATACAAAAAAGGTTATATCCTAAAATAAAAAAAACTCTTCTCAAAAATTCTTTTTTTTATTAGTAAAAAATGGGATGATTTCAAATGGAAATAACAACAGATGTATTAGTAATCGGTGCAGGACCATCAGGATCAATAGCAGCAAGAACAATAGCAGAAGAAAATATTAACGTACTACTAATAGACAAAAAATCAGAGATAGGAACACCAAAAAGATGTGCCGAAGGAATCCTAACATCAACATTAGACGAACTAAACATTAAACCAGATAAACGATGGATAACCAAAGAAGTAACAGGAATAGAAATAACAGCACCAAACAATAAAACAATAACATTTGACGACAAAACAGTAAAACTACCAGACACAGGATACATTCTAGAAAGAAAAGTATTCGACAAACACCTAGTAATGGATGCAATAAGAAAAGGAACAAAGGTAATGATAAAGACATGTGCAAACACAGTTAAAAGAACCACTACTGGATTCACAGTAAATGCAACAAGATTAGGTCAAGAAATAAAGATTCATACCAAAATAATCATAGCAGCAGATGGACCAGAATCACGTATAGGAAAAATGGCAGGATTAAAAAGTAGAACAGACCTAAAAAACATGGCCTCATGCATACAATATGAAATGGCAAATGTGAAACTAGAAGGAAATAATGTTAAAATACACATCGGGACAGTATGTCCTGGAGGATACATATGGGTATTTCCTAAGGGAGAAGACATAGCAAACATCGGATTAGGAATACTTAAATCACACACAGATAAAACAGCAAAATACTTCCTAGATAAATATGTTCAAAACAATCCCATCCTATCAGAAGCACAGATAGTTGAAATAAATGTAGGGGGAGACCCTCTCGGCGGATTAGTTGAAGAACGATACGCTGATAACATAATGTTAGTAGGAGATGCAGCAGGATTTGTAGATCCATTAACTGGAGATGGAATAAAAACAGCAATGTTATCCGGTAAATATGCAGGAATAGTTGCATCAAAGGCAATAAAACAGGAAGATTGTTCTAAAAAAGTATTAAAAGAATATTATGATTTAACTAAGGAACATGTGGGTAATGATTTTAACAAATATAATAAGGTAAAAGAATTCCTATTAACACTGGATGATAACAGCTTAAACAAGATTGTTGAGGAAATATCTAAAAGTGACATGTCAGAAGTAACAGTAACTAAACTGCTTAAAATAATAATTAAAGCATCACCAAAATCAATACTAAAACTAGGAAAATTATTATAACAAATCTATTTTTAAAAGAGAGGAGGGGAAATTTGGAGATTATATTTCTCCTTTTTCTTTTTTATCTCTATAATTGTCAATAGCTGCTTGAAGAGCATCAGCGGCTAAGTTTGAACAATGTAATTTAATTGGTGGAAGACCATCTAATTCTTCTGCAACATCATTTCTTGTTATTTGATATGCTTCATCCACGGTCATTCCAACTGCCATTTCAGTAATCATACTACTGGTTGCAATTGCTGCACCGCAACCAAAAGTACTGAATTTCACATCAGTTAACACTTCATTATCATCCACATTAATGTATATTGTCATTATATCTCCACACACAGGGTTACCCACTGTTCCTTCACCGCTCGGATTTTTTATTACGCCCGTATTTCTTGGATTTGTGTAATGATCTTTTACTTTTGCACTATATTCTTCCATTAATAATCACCTATCATATCTTTTAGTATCTGTCTAAATCTTCTTCATCAACATCTTTTTCAAATTGGTCTCCGATGTACACATCATTTTCATTATCCCATAATGGGGAAAGTTCTCTTAAATAACTTACCACTTCATTAATTGATTCAACAATATAATCCACATCATCTATACTGTTTTCTGGTCCTATAGACAATCTTAAAGATCCATGTGACAGTGCCGGTTTTATTCCTATTGCTGCTAGTACGTGTGAACCTTTAAGGTCATGTGTTGAACATGCAGAACCTGTAGCTCCGTTTATTCCTTTCTGGTCTAGCCTTAGAATTAGGGATTCTCCTTCAATTCCTGAGAATCTGAAGTGTACATTGTTTGGTAACCTGTTGTCTAAGCTACCATTCACATATGATTCTTTAATTGTGTCGGTTACTTTTTCTATCAGTGCATCCCTGATTTCTTGGTTGTGTTTCATACGTTCTTCAAGGTGAATGTTGGCTAGTTCTGCAGCTTTTCCAAGTCCCACTATGCCGGGCACGTTTTCTGTTCCTGAACGTAAACCTTTTTCTTGGCCTCCACCATGGATTAATACTTCAAGTCTGACTCCTTTCTTGATGTATACTGCACCCACTCCTTTTGGACCATTAATTTTGTGTGCTGAGATGGATAATAGGTCAATATTTTGTTCTTCTACATCTACTGGTATTTTTCCTGCACTTTGTACTGCATCTGAGTGGAATAAGATCTTGTTTTCTCTTGCTATTGCACCTATTTCTTTTGTTGGTTGGATTGATCCAATTTCATTGTTTGAGTGCATGATTGTTATTAGTATTGTGCTTTCTTTTATTGCTGATTTCAGGTCGTCTAGGTTTATGATTCCTGATTCGTCTACTGGGAGGTATGTTACTTCGTATCCTAGTTTTTCTAGGAATTTACATGTTTCCAGTACTGCTGGGTGTTCGATTGTGGTTGTTATTATATGATTTCTTGGGTTTTCGGGTGTTGCTCTTTGTTTTTCTCTTAAGGCTACTCCTTTAATTATCATGTTGTCTGATTCGGATCCTCCACTAGTGAATGTTATTTCATCAGCATTTGCATTTATCAGGTCTGCTACTTGTTGTCTTGCTTTGTCTACTGCTTTTTTTGCTTCTACTCCTAATGTGTATAATGTTGATGCGTTTCCAAATTCTTCGTTGAAGTATGGTAGCATTGTTTCTAGTACTTCTGGGTCGACTGGTGATGTTGCGGAGTTATCCATATAAATTAATTTGTTTGACATATTCTTTTCTTCCTATTCTCTTTTTTTAACTATTTATTTTGAAAATTAATAAACTTTACATTGTTATATTTTTTTTATTACAATTGTTATATTTTTAAAAAGTAGTATTTAAACTTTTATAATTCAAAAAAATAATCAATAAAAATAAATATAAAAAAATCCAAAAAAATGAAAAAAAGAAGTTAAAAGAAAATAACTTCAAAAATATATTTTTTTCATTTTTAGCTTTTTTTCTAATTTCTAATGTATTTAGGACAATGGGTTTAATTTTAAAATTATATTCTATTGGTGAATTAATATTAGTTTTGTCTGTTGATTAATTGTATGTAAAATGTATTTGTGTTAGTAAAATGAGAATGGGGGTTTGAGTAATATTTTATTTAATTATTTTTTCTTTTAGTGTTTATTTGTCTATTTCTGTTATTAGTTGGATGATTTTTGCTACTTCTATTCCTTTCATTCCCATTGTTTTTAGGGCTTTGATGGTGGATGTATTTAGGTTCATGTTGGATACTACGAGGTTTTCTGTGACGAGTTTTCTGAATTCATCATATTTTTTATTGTCATTGAATAATAGTCTTAGGTCATATGCTATGGGTCGTAATTTTTCATCTAGGATGTTGGCTAAGTCGGCTATGGCTTTGTCGTTTTCTCGGACCATATTGGATTGTAGTACTCGTCCAATGTCGTTTTGTGTGAAACTTTTTTCTAGTTCTTCTAGGATTAGTTCATCTATTACTTCGTTATCTTTGTAGTTGTTTTTTAGATGTTTGTTTCTTTTGTTGGTTTTGAGGAAGTCCTTATAGAAATTATCGATTAAGTCTTGTTTGTTGTCAAATAATTCGTCAACGGTATTTAGTAATACGGTACTGGCATATTTTTTTATATTTTTTTCTGTTATCATTTTTATTCCCTAAAATTAGCTATGTTTATTTATTAATTTTGATTTTTATAATTTATTAGTTTTTAGGAATAATGTTAATGTTTTTTAGAATAAGTTTTTTAAAAGGGGGTTTAAGAGAAGTAATAATTTAATTATTACATTTTTTTTATGCTTCTACTTTTAAGTAGTCATATAGGTATACTGCGAATATTGCTCCTATGATTGGTGCAATGAGGTATGCTGGGAATAGTTCCCAAGGTGCTGCTGTTCCTACTAATGTGTTCATGAGCATAGGTGCAAATACCCTTGAAGGGTTAATACCACAACCGGAGAATCCACCGATTGCTACAATGATACCTGCTAGTACTAAACCTATACTTAATGCTGCATCTTGTGCTTTTCCGTCTACGGCTGCTGCCATAATACAGTACATTAATAGTGCGGTACCTAAGAATTCTACTATGAAAATTCCTACTATACCAATTCCTGCTACGTCACCTACAGATCCGAGTGCACCTGTTGTTGATGCGATTTTTACTCCTGCAATTGCAATTAATGCTGCGGATGCGATTATTGAACCTATGAATTGTGCTGCTAGGTAAGGTACTAGGTCGGATGTTGGGAATTTTTTACCTGCCCATAGTCCTATGGTTACTGCTGGGTTGAAGTGTGCACCAGATACGGGACCTAATGCGTATATTGCGACGGTTAATGCTAGACCGAATGCTAATCCAATTGCAATCCAGTCAGCCATTGTTATTGCTGCTATATTAAGACCACCGTTTACTAGTAGTACTAATACAACTGATGCTGTACCGAAGAATACTAATATGAATGATCCTATTAATTCAGCTAAAAATTTTTGAATCATGTTTGCCATTTTAATTAGCCTCCAAATTAAATAATACCGAGGGTCAAATTTTTGTTATGGTTATGAATTTTTCAATAATTTTTGATTTTCATCAATTTATTGTTATTGTTTTGTGTACGAGTGTATTTTTTATTCTACTGTTGTAGATGTTATTGTTTTGTTGTGGGTACACATATAACTTAACTAAATTTGTTCCTCCTCTATTACACACTTTTATTTGTACCACTATTTAAATGATTTAATTTTTTTCTTAATTTGACTTAAGTTTTTTAATGTATTTTTTATTTTTTTTCAATTTTATTATAATTTAGTTGATTTTGGTTAATTTTTGGTGGATTTTATCTATTTTAACCACTTTTTTTAGTTGTACCTAAATTCCTTATTAGTTAACTTTAAATACTCTAAAACAATAAATATTCATAGTGTAACTTATTTTTCTTTATTATTAATAATTAATAATTTATTACTCTTATTCTTATGAATTAAACAACAAATACATACTTACAATAGAATAACAACACATATCTTAAAACCAAGCACAAAAAACTAATTAAAAATATTTAAAAATAAATTAATATGTGATGAATTATATAAATATCATTATCATTTTTATAACAAATACAAAATAATAATGGTAGGAAACAAAATGGATTTCAGAAACGTACAATTACCTCGCGAAATACATACAGGACCAGGTATAATAACAGAAATCGGTGATGTATGTGATACATTGTTATCTGGAGAAAATATCACACTAGTAACAGGAAACACTACAAAAAAAATTGCAGGTAACCAAGTAATAGATATTTTAGAAGATAAAAAATACAATGTCACAGTAGTAATTGTAACAACAGCCACCGAAGATTCAGTAGAAAAAGTAACAAACATTTCAAAAGAATCAAACGCAATAATTGCAGTAGGTGGAGGAAAAGTAAATGATGTTGCAAAAGTAGCATCAACAAGAAACCAAATTCCATTAATAAGCATTCCTACTACTGCAGCTCATGACGGTCTAGTTTCACCACGTGCATCAATAAAAAATGAGCATGATAACGTTTCAAAAGAAGTTAATGCTCCATTTGCACTAGTTGCTGATACACAGATAATATCTAATGCTCCTTATAAATTCACAGCAGCAGGATTTGCAGATATAATATCAAACTTTACAGCCGTGGAAGATTGGAAATTAGCATATAAACTGATAAATGAACCATTCAGTGACTCAGCAGCTGCTTTATCATTAATGACCGCAAAGTTACTGATTGAACAGGCAAACAATATTCAACCTAGACATCCGGAAAGTGCAGGGATAGTTGTGAAAGGATTAATAAGTAGTGGTATGGCTATAAGTATTGCTAGAAGCAGCAGGCCAGCTAGTGGATCAGAACATAAATTCAGTCATGCTTTGGATAAAATAGCTCCAAAACCTGCATTGCATGGAGAACAATGTGGAGTTGGAACTATACTGATGATGTATTTACAGGGTGGCGATTGGAAGAAGATACGTTCTGTTTTAAAACAGGTTAATGCACCTACAAACGCTAAAGAATTAGGAATAAAGGAAGAATACATTATTGAAGCATTAACACAGGCACATAACATACGTAAATCAAGATATACCATACTGGGTGATAGGGGATTAACAAAATAAGCGGCATTGAACATTGCTTTAAAAACTGGAGTAATAGTTTAGGAGAAGAGTTTTATGA
>JAFRKG010000050.1 GCA_017431845.1 Methanosphaera sp.
ATTGTAATGTTGTTGGTTCCAACTTTTCGTGTGGTGTGTTTGTATGTGAATACTCCGTTCTTGTTTACTTTTATTGTGGCTGTTTTGCCGTTGATGTTAAGTTTTAGTTTGCTGTTTCCTAATATTTTACCGTTTTTATCTTTGAATGTTCCCTTGATTATTATCTTTTCACCATATGCAACTGTTGTTATTTTGTTTATGGTTATTTTCAGGTCTAGTTTACTTACTGTGAATGTTTTCTTAAGTGATGTGCCCTGATAGTTGGTGTTTCCATTGTATGTTATTGTGATGTTGTTGGTTCCTACTTTGTTTGTCTGGTACTTGTATGTTATTATTCCGTTGTTGTCTGTTTTTATTGTGGTTGTTTTGCCGTTTATGTTTAGTTTGATGTTTTGGTTTGCTAATATTTTACCGTCCTTGCTTAGGAGTTTTCCTGTGATTGTTGTGTTACTGGTGTATGTGGATTTTATATTGTTTAATGTGATGGTGGTGTTTTGTTTGTTTACTGTGAATGTTGTCTTGGTAGTGGCTGTGTTGTAGTTATTATTGCCGGCAAATGTTACTGTTAGGTTGTTGGTTCCTACCGTGTTTGCTTGTGTTGTGTAGGAGTATGCTCCGTTTTTGTCTGTTTTTACTGTGACTGTTTTACCGTTAATTGATAGTTTTAGGTTTTGGTTTGCTAGTGTTTTTCCGTTTTTGTCTTTGAGTGTTCCTGTGATTGTTACATTTTGTGTGTATTTTGTTGCTGGTATATTATTTGTTGTGATGGTGGTGTCTTGTTTGTTTATGTTTATTGTTGTGGTTGTACTTGTTGGGTTGTAGTTGGTGTTTCCATTGTATGTTACAGTTATATTGTTGGTTCCTGTGGTATCTGCTATACTGGTGTATGTGTATTCTCCGTTGTTGTTTGTTTTTAGGTTGTGTTGTTTGTTGTTTAATGTTAGTGTGATGTCTGTGTTGGTTATGGCTTTGTTGTTTTCGTCGGCTAGTTTTCCAGTTATTGTGATTGTTTCTCCATATTTAACATTTTTTGTATTTATTATGATTTTTGTGTCTTGTTTGTTTACTGTAAATGTAGCCTGTGTATTGGCACTGTTGTAGTTAGTGTTTCCATCGTATGTTATTATGATTGTGTTGGTTCCTGTGGTAGTTGCTGTTGTTGTGTAAATGTATGTTCCCTGGTTGTTCGTGGTTACTATTGTTTCATTATTGTTTATGCTTAGTTTTATATTAGCGTTTGGTATGTTGTTTCCATTTTTGTCTTTTAGTGTTCCTGTGATTGTTACACTTTCGGTGTATTTTGTTGCCGGTATACTGTTTATTGTGACTAAGGTGTCTTGTTTGTTTATAGTGATAGTGGTGGTTGTACTGGTTGGGTTGTAGTTGGTGTTTCCATTGTATGTTATTGTTGCTGTGTTTTGTCCTACTTTGTTTATGTTGGTTGTGAGTGTGTATTCTCCATTATTGTTTGTTGTTACCTTGTTTTGTATGTCGTTGATTGTGATTGTGATGTCTGCATTGTTTATTGTTTTGTTGTTTTCGTCGGTTAGTTTTCCTGTTATTGTGGTTTTTTCTCCATATTTGGCAGTGTTGGTTGTGCTTGTGATTTTTGTATTGTATTTTTCTACGTTTATTGTTGTTGTTTTGTTGCTTGCTTTGTAGTGTATTGTTTCTGTGTATGCTGCGTTTATTTTTGTGTTGTCTGTGTTGTTGTATGTGATGGTGGTTGTTGCTTTGTTGTTTTGTACATTCACTGTTGAGATGGTGTTTCCTTTTTCGTCTGTGAATGTTATGGTTCCTGTGTTTATGGTTGTGTTGTTTGGTGTTTTAATTGTTGCTGTTATGGTGGTTGCTTGTCCTATTTTTGTCTTATCTGGTGTTATTTCTATACTTGTGGTTGCTTTTGTTACTCCTAGTTTTGTGGTGATGCCTGTTATTTCTATGTTGGTGTCGTTGGTGTTTGCTGTGATTTTTATGTTTTGTTCTCTTCCTCCTAGGATGTTTTTAATGTAGTCTGTTGTTATTGTGGTTTCGAGTGTTGCACTGTTGTTTGCTGCTGTTAGGGTTATTGGTTTTTGTCCTGGTAGTTCGAATGTTATGTTGCTTTGATGATTCTTATTTTTATTTAATGTGTATGTTACTTTTAGTGTTATGGTTTCTCCTATTTCTGGGTTGTTTTTTGTTTCCAGTTTTAGTTGTCCTGTTATTTTTTGTGCTTCTATTGTGTGTAGTTTTTGTGTATTTTCTATGTTTTCATCTGGTGTGTAGTACCATACTCTTACGTGGTGTGGTCCTATTTCCTGGTTGTTGTAGGTGAATGTTGTTGTATCTTGGTTTATTGTGATGTTTTTGTATAGTGTTCCATCTGAGTATACCTCAATGTATCCCTTGTTTAGTGGTGTGTTTGTTGTCTGGTCGGTTACGGTTATTGTGAATTGTGTGTTTTCCTCATAGATGTAATTGTTTGGTGCGTTTATTGTTATTTTTGTAGGGTGTCTGGTGCTTGTTTCTTCGTGTGTGTATGGGTTTTCGTTCTCTTCTTTGTTGGTGTTGTTTGCTTGTATTGTTGTATTGGTTACTTCTAGTGTTACGTTTCCGTAGAATGTGTTGTCTGTTATTGTGCATGGGTTGAATGTTACTCCTATTTTTCCTGGACCAAATGAATTATTTCTAATGGTTAATCCACCGGTGCTTCCTGCTACTTCATAGGCATCGTCCTTGTATTGTGTCATGATAAGGTATTTGTTGCTGTTTTCTATGTAGTTGTTTTCGACTGTGATGTTGTTTCCTATTACGCATACGCTGTAGCATGTTGCACTTCCTACTTGTAGGTCTCGTCCCATTATCTTGTTACCACGAATAGTGATATTACTATTTCCATATTTGTCATTTACTTCAACATTGTATGTGGTAGCGTATACGAGGTTTCCTATGAATCCGCTTCCTACTACTGTGCTGTTTTCTAGTAAACAGTTTTGTGATCCTGCAAATACCACAGTACTTACTCCATTGTTGTCTGTTGTGTTGAAGTATGAGTTCTTGATTGTGACGTTCTGGCTGTTACGGATACTGGTTGATCCACGACCCCAACCATAACCACTAGTACAATAAGAAGTAATATTATCAAATACTATATCATGTGCTTCGGTTGTTACTATCATAGTGTTTTCAAAGTGTATGCCTGTGATGTTTGTTCCTGATCCTTCACTGTTTATGATGAAAGAGTAATCTGGAAGTTCACTTGTTCCTTCTACTTTTGGTGTTGAATAGAAACAGAAGAAAGCATCACCGCTACTGGATAATATATTTACTGGTTTGTTTACTGTAAATGCATATCTTTCATCATCAAACTTACCACTAACATCTATATATGTTCCAGGAACTACTTTATCATTGAATTTGCCATCTGTTATGTATGTGTTATAGTTTTCTGGTGTGAGTTTTATGATTCCATTTACTGGTAGTTCTGTGTTTATTTTTGTTCCATAGTATTCATAGCATTGATAGTCTGCATTTAGTGTTATTTTGTCTTCTGGTATTTGTGGTGTGTAGTGTAGTGTGCATTTTCCCTGGTCATCTGTTATTACTGTTTGTGCTTCATTTTTTCCAAGTTTTACACTGATGTATTGTCCCTGTATTGCTTCATTATATTCATCCGTTAGTGTTAATGTGATGGTATTGTCCTTGTTCAGTTCTAATGTTTCAGGGGTGACTGTTAATGTACTATGTGTTGGTTCTCTGTTGTTAATGTATGTGTTCTGGTTGTCTGTTGTGTCTTTGATTACTTCACTTGTTGTACCTTCACCTATTAGTGCATTGTTTTTGAAGGTGTTTGATTGATTGTTTACTTCTATTACATAAGCATAGTTTTCTGTTAATAGGAAGTTATTTTCTATCAGTGTGTTTTGTGCTTTGTCTAGTTGTAATGCTCTACCTGTTGATGTGGCGATTGTGTTGTTGGTTATACTATTTCCATCATTTTTACCATAAACATATATTCCTGCGGTTCTTGGTTTGATATAGTCGGCACTATATTCTGTTTCATTAGATTTTCCTTCTGCGTATATTGTGTTATTGTTCATTGTGGTGTTTATACCTACTACTCCTATTCCCATTGGATAGTTTCCGGTAATTGTCATGTTGTTTCCACTGATTTGGGTGTTTACTCCACCCCATAGTTCGAAACCATATGCCTGGCGTGCATCAGCATATATGGTGTTGTTGATGTATCTGTTGTTTTCCATTGAACTAATACTTGCCACATAGTTTTCTCCATTACAACTGAAGTCTAATATTAGGCATGCATATGCTACATCAGGATTTCCTTGATCAGTTTGTTCGAAACCGGCTGAAACATTAATGAAATTGTCGTGGATGTAATTGTTTTTCATTCCGTTTCCTTCAATATTTACACCTGCCGAATAGTATATGGATTTAGCTGTTATGTTGTTGTTGTATATTTTGTTTTGTGATGCTCTTATGACTATTCCATAAGTATATTGTGTACCTTCTAAGAGTAGGTTATTGTTGTAAATATCTGTATTTATTCCTCGTACGTATATTCCGTATAGGCTTCTGTGTGTTCCATCGTCTAGTACACATGATTCGTTTATGTTGATTTTATTGTTTCTTAGTGTTACATAAAATGCATTTACCCATATTCCCATGCCTTTTGGTACACTATTACCGTTCCAATCTATTTGGCTGCTTGGAAGACGTGCGTTGATTGTACAATTTTCAACAATAACATGTTGTCCACCTATATATATTGGAGAACTAGTTTTGTTACTTGTAATGTTGGCATTTATTATACAGTTTCTAATAGTGGTGTTTTCTCCATTAATAGTTATGACATTTGTTGGGGTGTTACCTGAAGAATTAACATTGATTGTACAATTTTCGATAATGCTGTTTGCTCCGACAGTGAGTACATTAACGCTAGAGTTGCGTTGGGTATCAACATTGATTGTAACATGATTTAAATTAATACCTGGAGTGTTCACGTAATCTCCAGTATAATTTTTATCATAATTCAATACAATATCTTCCACGTTAAGTGATTTAAGACCAGCTTTATCTAATTGTAGATATATGTTATTAAAAGATCCTTTTATTGTTATTGTATCATTTTTGTATTTGTTGCTGTAGAAGTTGTTTATTGCTAATTGTTTTGTTTCTGTTGGCAAGTATGTGAAGTTAATTGTGTAATTGTTTCCTGGTTTAAAATATTCTTGTTTTAATTTGACTATACCTGTACTGGATATTGATATGTAATTGTTGTAATTTTCCTCTGTAATTATTGTTATGTTATTGTTTTGTTGTGTTTTAACATTCGCAGTACTTTTTTTCTGAATAGTGTCTGTTTTATAATCAGTTATGTGTTCATTATTTAAAGTATTGTTTTGGTTGTTCCTATTATTTTCATTACAGGGTAGTACATTGTAATCTTCTGGATTATATGTATCCTGCCCATTTTCTACTTCGATATTTTCATGAGTATTGGTTAGTATGTTATTAGTGTTTGAGTTACTAGTGTCTGTTTGTATGGGATCATTAGTATCTGTAGCAGATACCAGACCCACCATTGTAACCAATAAAACAATAAAAATTATGAAGTGTTTTCTGTTTAAATACATACTTAAAACCTCTAATTTAAAATGTTATGATTTAATTAATCATCAACTATTTTTTTTTATATTTTATCGTTTTTTTTTCATATAAACCATAATAATATAATATATAAATATATTGGAGAATATATAAATAAATATGGATAATTTAAATTAAAATATAGTAATTTTGAATAATCACTTAAAATCTAATAGATTTAATGATTTTATCATTATATTATTAAAATTTGAATATATCCTAATATATAATAATAATTTTCATGGATTATTGACAAAAAATAATTGTAACAAGAATAGTTTATTTTTATACTGTTTCGCTATTTATTTGTCTTGATTGGGAATATTATTAAAAAATGGGAGAAAACAAGTATATGTTGATTAATAAAAAGCATATCATTTTCTTGGCAGTGATGCTAGTTGCCATGATGTCAGTAGCAGTAGCAGCTGATGTAAACGATTCAAACACAGAATCAACAACACCAGCTATTACTCCTACTATAGACAATACAAACGTGCAAACATCAACACTCACAAGTAATGAAATAACAAAAAAAGCAAATAATAACATAGAAAATAAAACAAATAACAAAGAAAATACCAGATGTGCAGTAATTAATATAAACAATGATAATTTTGACGATTATGTAACAAGCACAGGTTTAACATCACTAGTAAATGAATGTAATACTCTAAACTTTACAAGTGATGTAACACGTACAAATTCCAGTTATGTGATTAATGATACAATTAATATAAATGGGAATGGATTTACTTTAGACTTAAATACAATCAATGGGTATGGTGATGCTAGTAATCCTACTTATATTGAATTTAACAGTTATGCAAATAATTCATTTATTACAAACCTTAAATTCCATAACACACAGGTTTTCACAACAAGTGCATCAAATATCGTATTTGATAACATAAATGTAACAGTGGACAATCAGGGTGTTGGAAAAGGTACTGGTTACTTTGCAATGCGTACTGGAGTAAGTAACATTACAGTAAAAAACAGTTACTTCTATGCAGCAAACAACACTGGTTGTAGTGCCGTTGTAATAACATTCGGTGAAAACTGTACAATAGACAACAATACAATAATTGGTCAAGGAACAGTAGGTAACCTAGTGTACTTAAACCAATTTGGCCAATCAGGTAATGGTATAACACAAAACAAGAACAACACCATAAGCAATAACATCATAATTGGACCAGATGAAGCAAGTTCAATATGTCATGCAATAACAATTGGTGGACCACACAACCACATAATAAACAATACCATAAACTACACAGGAATTGGAATAGTAGGAAACTGGGCAGGAACATACGATCCAGAAACCAACACAACCAACGACTACTACAATGACACATATGTTGGAAACGGCTACATAAACAACACAATAAACAATGGTGCATCATTCAGTGGAGCACAATATAGTTTAGTAGCAGGAAACAACTTCACAGGACCAGCAACCATACAAAAATATTCAACAGTGAAAAACAACAGATTTGACAGTTCTGTAACGATTTACCAATACTCCAATGTGACAAACAACAAATTCAATTCAACAGTAACACTAAAAAATAACATAAACTTCAAAAACAACAACGCAGAAAACTCAACATTATACGTGAACGGTTCAAACTGTGATTTATGTAATGATACAGTTAACACTATAATTCTTAAGAGTGGTATAACAAATACGAGTATATGTCTAGATATGATGGGAGTAAATATTGTAGATAATGGTTGTGATATTAATTGGTATTCACATCCTAGTTCCTTAACATTAACTAAAAAATCATCTCGTTCACTAAAAACGGATGATAATGAACCAAATGTTATTGATATCACTGAAGAAAATTTCACTACATATTTCAATCAATCAAATAATACAAAAATGAACGCTATGCAGTTGCCATTAACTGGAGATACTATATTTAATTTATATTATGTTCCTAGTAATCAAGAAACTATATATATCGTCGGAAGTTCTAGCTACCATCTAACTTTCATTGGAAAAAATAATTTGACTTTAAAAAATGTTCTTTTTAGACTTCAAGGTGCAGCTATGACAGTTAAAGATATAAACTTTATTTTTGATGAGGACGTTGATTTATTGAATAAAGGTGTTTCATTTATGTGGGCTGGAATTGGTCCTGCTACTCCAGATATCATGGATAATATAACAGTTAATTATAATGGAGAATATGAGGGATTATCTTCAGTAATAAAGTCAAGTTCTACAAAATCAAAGGCCATTGTTCAGAATAGTGTTATTAATGCCAATGTTCCAGCAGTTGCAGGAGGTTATTCTCCAATTCAAGGTAATGGAATTAGTTTAATTAATAATACCATAACCATTAATGAAAAATACGCTGTTAATGATACTAACAATAGTCTTTCAGCCATAACTCTGAAAACACAATCTGGTTATCCAATACTTATTGATAATAATAATATTACTGTTATAGGTGAATCTGATCTCGTTGGAATAATATTCGATGAAAGTGTTACAGATTCAAACATTACTAACAACAACATTACTATAATCAGTACTGAAGGAACAGCAACCGGAGTAGAACTCACAGGAAACGATAACACAGTAACAGACAACTACATAGTAGCAAACGACAAGTACGGTGACAGTGCAGTAACCGCAACAGGTGAAAACAACATTGTAGAAAACAATGCTCCATTAAGCACTTCACTTAAAGTGATTGCACCAGCAACTGCAAACATCAATGAAGCAACACCAATAACAATCCTACTCAAAGACAACACAGGCAAACTAATACCTGAACAAGAAGTAAAAGTAACAGTAGGAGACAACCAGACAGAAACAGTAACCACAGACGAAGACGGTATCGCAGTATACAACTTAACAGCTACTGTTAGTGGAGAATTAAACCTAACAATAACCTACGAAGGACAAGGAGTATACACAGGATCCGAAACAACAGTAACAATCAACGTAAACGAAGACAAAGATGCAATCATAGCAGAACTTAACAATACAATAAAAGAACAAGAAGAAACTATTGGTGCATTAAATGGAACTGTTAATAACCAAAGCACTTTAATTAAGGAACTAAACAGTACAGTTGATAGTTTAAATGATACGGTTCAAACTCAAAATAATACAATTAATGAACAAAACAGTACTATAAACAGGTTAAATGATACTGTTAATGCTCAGGAAAGTAATATAAAAGATTTAAGTGACAAACTCAACACTACCGCTAAAGACCTTGAAGCAGCCAATAAAAAAGTTGATGACTTAAGCAAAGCTAACACTGACTTAAACAATAAACTTAACAACACAGCTAAAGACCTAGAAACAGCAAACGATAAAATTGACAATTTAACAAAAGCTAATAAGGATTTAGCAGACAATCTTTCAAAAGCAAACAACGACATTAATAACTTAACCCAGGCTAATAAAGAATTAAATAACAGTCTCGTTGCTGCTAATAAGAAAGTGGATGACTTAGCAAAAGCAAATGATGACTTGGCTAAACAATTAAATGATACTAATAAGAAAGTTGACGAAATAGTAAAAAATGTAGACAACCTAATCACACAATTAAACAACACACAAGATAAAGTTAATAACTTAACCAAAGAAGTAGCAGACAAAGACAAAATCATCAAAGAACTAACAACCAAAAAAGCTACAAAAATAACAGTAGACAAAGTAAACACCACAAGCATCGGAAGCAGTATTGTAATAACTGGTAAATTAACAGACACAACAGGCACAGCAATTAATAACATGCCAGTCAGCATAAAAATTAACTCTGCATCCACCAAAGTAGTTACAAATGCTAATGGTGTATACAAGTACACAACAACAGCACGTAACACGGGTACCAACAACGTAACAGTATCTGCAACAGCAAACGATAAATACACAACAAGCAGCGCTAAAACCACATTCAAAGTAAACAAAGCCAATCCTACACTCAAACTCAACAGTATCACTGCTGTTAAATTTAAAGACAAAGTAACAGTCACGGGTTCACTCATGGACAACACTAACAAAGCAATAAGCAGTGCAAGCATCACACTCAAAATCAACAAAAAATCCGTAACAGTAAAAACAGCAAAAGACGGATCATTCACCTACACCACCACGGCAACCACAATGGGAACCAACAACATAACCGCAACCTACAATGGCAACACCAAATACAACAAAGCAACCACTAAAACCACATTCAAAGTAGCAAAACAAAACATCATACTAACAGTTGACAGAGTAGCAAGCGGACTAAAATACAAAGACCCACTAGTAGTTGGCGGAAGACTAGTAGACGCTAACAACAAAGCAGTAGCAAACACCCAGGTAAGCTTAAAATTCAACGGTAAAACATACAAAGCAAAAACAGATAAAAACGGTTACTACAAAGTAACAACACGTGCAACCACAATGGGAACCAACAACATAACCGCAACATATGATGGTAACACCAATTACAACAAAGCAATTGCTAAAACATCATTCACAGTAGCAAAACAGGACATTATCATTACATTTGATAAAGTAAGTTATGCTAATGGTAAAGTTACGATTAGTGGTACTTTCACAGACCGTAACAGACACGCACTAATGAACAGCCTAGCAAGAATCACACTAAACGGTAAACAGGGAACAGCAAAAACCAACAACAAAGGTACATTCACATACACCACCAAAGCAAAACAGGGAACATACAAAGTAACACTCGCATATCCTGGTAATGACCGTTATAATGCTTACAGTAAAACAAGTACTGTGAAAACAGCTTAAAAACACTTTAATCTTTTGAAGTTATGAAAAAACAGTTAATAACTTCATATTCTATTTTTTTTCATGTTCATTTTTATTTTTCCATTAATTTCTACTTTAATATTATAGTTTTGTTTCAATAATAAGTTTGGGACTAAAATTAGAATTATTGGATAAATATGGATGATGTGATGTTATTCGGAGATTTTATTTTAAAAATAGGTTTGGGAAGGGAGAAATAGATATCATTTTTTTTTAGACGGTTAATGTCATTATTGATATTATTATGCTAACAAATAGTATTATGCTTCCTTGGAATATTACATTGGATATGTCTCTATCTACTAGTAGTAGACCGCCATAGCAGATTATTGCGCTAGCTGCTATTTTTCCAACACCTGTGAATGGTCCGCTTGTTACTCTGTTAAGAATAAATGAGACTAATGATGCAATTATTAATAATACTAATAAATATATTATGGTATGTTCGGAGAAGAATTCTAACATTCCGTTAATGTTAATTGCTGGTATTTTGCTACGAAGGTCTGGTGTTCTGCTTGTTGTGCTGCTCAGGTAACTTCTTGGTTGGTTGTATAGGGTACTTTGGAGTTGGTTGACACTGCCATTGTCATGATTTCTAGATAATCTTCCTGAGAATATTGCATGGGAATTGGTGCCTCTGTTGGGATTTAGACTTGCAGGTCTTGATGAAGTTTCATAATAGTAGTCATCATAGTCAAAGTCGTCCTCATCTACAACTGGTTCAGAAACTACTCTTTGTTTTTGTGAGTAATTTTGTGCAATTTTCATTAGGCCTTTCTTGTCAACTAGTTTAATGTTACGTTTTTGTGCGTATACTGCTGCTCCGTGTGAAAATGTATTGGTGCTGAATACAATTATTTTAGAAGCTTTAACGGCTTTTGCAGCTTTTTCCATTTCCTTTAAAACATCTAATCCTACTTTCCATGGTTCTTCATAGTTTTTACATGCAACAACTACTCCTACTTGGCCGACGGATGTTTCTAATGTTCCGTATATGTCTATTACCTGATTTTCTACCTGATAGTTTGTTTGCGTATTAAAGCCACTATCTTCCATAATAGTGGCAATAAACTTGATTAAGCGTTTTTTTTCCAAAATTCTCCCTCATATTCATTGTTTGAAATGAAATAACTAAATTGAATCTCACATAGTTTGACAAAATTTATAATTATTATTGATTTATACTTTATTTTTCAAAGTATTATAATTTAACTATAAAATTAAAAATAAGTAAAAGATTGTATAATAAATATTAATATGAAAATTTTAATAACAAATGATGATGGAGTAAATTCAGAGGGAATCTTAGCATTAAATAATGCTGTAAAAGACTTGGCAGAAACAACAGTAGTAGCACCAGCTCAACAGCAAAGTGGTGTGGGTCATGCAATAACACTTATGAAACCATTAAGGGCAATACCAACTAAGATTGATGAAAATACAGAAGCATATGCTGTGACTGGAACACCAACAGATTGTGTAATACTAGGATCCAAAAATTTGATGCAGGAAGAACCGGACCTTGTAATTTCTGGTATTAATGTTGGAGAAAATCTTGCAAGATCAATAACAACATCTGGAACATTGGGGGCTACATTTGAAGCAGCTTATTTTGGAATACCTGCTATTGCTGTTAGTTTGCAGGTTAAACATGAGGAACTAAAATTTAAGGATGGTGTAAAAAGCATAGATTATAGTTTTGCTGAAAAGATTGTGCGAAAATTAGTTAAAAAGGTATTGGAGCATGGAATGCCTGAAGGAGCAAATATTTTGAATTTGAACATACCAGCACACCCTGTGTCTGAGGAGATAGTGCAGGTAAAGTTAGCAAATAAGATGTATGATACTGATGTGGAAAAGAGGTTGGATCCTTATGGTAATCCTTATTATTGGATAGTTGGTGGATTAATAATGGAAGAAGATGGAAATACTGATGTTCATACATTACGTGTTAAAAATAAGTCAACTATAACAGCATTATCCACTGATATGACAACCTGTATTGATCTTAGTAAATGGTTAACAGATTAATTCTATTTCATTACCTTAATTCCCATTATTTCTTCTTTATTGTTTTCTATAATGTCATATGCAATATAGCTACTGCCTAGGGCTCCACTTTTTGGTGTTAATACTTGTACTGGTGCAATTTTTTCAACTTTTTCTTTAATCATGCTGCTTATGTTTACTGGTTTTGTCATGCAGCCACCTGATCCTGTAAGTATTATTCCATCAATTTTGTTTTCCATAATACCGTATAGTCCGTATATTTCCATGACCACACTCATTACTAATGAGTCTATGGCTAATAGTGCATCTTCATCATGATTCTCTGCTTTTTTTATCAGGTCGTTTTTCACATTATTTACTTTTGAGTTTATGTTTGCTATTTTGGAAATTCCTGCATGGGAGAAGCATTCGTTTGCTGTTTTTCTGCCTTCGTCAATGTCACGTATCATGCCTAGATCTATTGGTCCGTGAATGAATCCCATAGCTCCTATACATGCATCCATGGCTCCCCTGATTTTTCCGTCTTCTACTAGTATGCATACTGTGTTGGAGCTGATGTCTGCTATAATCATATTTTTCCAACCGGTTTTCTGGTAGGCATAGTAGCTGAGACTTACTTTTTCGCTGCTTGCACAGTGTGAGTAACTTGCCCTGAAACGTTTATCTAGGCATTCTGTATTTCTGTGTAGTCCTGGTATCAGGATGGATGGTATGTTTAGGGATACTATTTCATCGTATACTTTGCTTCCTCCCCCTGTTACTTTTCCTGCTCCGTTTATGGAGAGTATTCCCTTGTGTTTAACTTTTTCTATTGGTGTGATGTATTTGATTGAATCACCCATGGCATATGTCATTGCTAATAATTTAATCTTCTCGGGGTCGATGTATTCAGTTAATGTATCTTCAAAGTTGATATCATTATTTGAAAGTTTGTCCCTGTTAAGTTTAAAATGTGCGACGTGTTCCCTGTTTTCATCTATCACTTGGAAACTAACAGCAGTAGTTCCATGATCCATACCCATATAATACTTCATATTATTATTTTTTTAAGGGATATGATTTATGTATTACGGTAAAATTAATAGAAATAGTATAAAAATTTATCTGGAGATTAAAAAGAAATTAATGAATAAAGAAGTTATAGGATTAAACCTATTCTTCTTTTTCTAAACCACAAGCTGTTCTTAAGTTTTTACCAACAGTTTCGATTAAAAGGTCTCCTTCTAATCTTCTTTGTGCATAGAGTTTAGGATATGCACTTGCACCTTCTACAGCAAACTCTGTTGCAAATGAACCATCCTGGATTTCTCTGAGGATATCTTTCATGTTTTGTTTAGCTTCTTCTGTGATAATTCTGTCTCTTCTTGTTAATCCACCAAATTCTGCGGTGTTACTTACATCTTGCCACATGTTTTTGAAACCTTTTTCATAGATTAAGTCGATGATAAGTTTCATTTCGTGACAGGTTTCGAAGTAAGCCATTTCAGGTTGGTAACCGCCTTCAACAAGTGTTTCAAATCCTGCTTTAATAAGTGCTGTTAATCCACCACAAAGAACTGCTTGTTCACCGAATAAGTCAGTTTCTGTTTCTTCTCTGTAAGTAGTTTCAATTACACCTGCTCTGGTAAGACCAACTGATTTTGCCATTTCTATTGCAATATCAAATGCTTCACCGGTAGCATCTTGTTCTACTGCGATTAAACCAGGGATACCGAATCCTTCTTCGTAGGTTTGTCTTACTTTAGATCCTGGACCTTTAGGTGCAATCATTGTAACGTTAACATCTTCAGGTACTCTTATACGTTGGAAGTGTATGTTGTATCCGTGTGAGAAGGAGATTGTGTTTCCTGCTTCTACATATGGTTTAATCTGGGTTTCGTAAACATCTTTCTGTAATTCATCAGGAATTAATATGTGGATAATATCTGCTTCTTTTGCTGCTTCTTCAATACTTTTTACTGTAAGTCCGTCAGCTTCTGCTTTTTTCCATGAGCTTCCACCTTCACGTAAACCCATCACAACATTTAATCCACTGTCATGCATGTTTAATGATTGTCCTCTTCCTTGACTACCGTATCCGATAACTGCGATAGTTTTTCCTTCTAAAACATTTGTTGTTACATCGTCGTCATAATATACTTTCATTTTATCGAGTACTCCTTTTTTTTAATAATCTTATCTAGATAAAAAGTATAATTATATCTATGTATGAAGTTATATAAAAAAATTCTTTAAGAATATACTAATAATTTCCAATACTTCCAACATACAACTAAAAATAATATAGTAAACAGTACTGTAAATTCACATAATTCAAAAACAAACATGTGATAGGGATATAATTTCTTATTAATATGTTAATTCATGCTTTAACCATATTTAACTTGTAATAATATGATATAGGATAAGGAGTAATCACTAATCATTTTTGAATCATACAAGAAATAATTATAATGAAAATTAAAAGATTCACTAGTTGATGATTAGGGTATTTTTTGGTTGATGATTATTTTTTGAAAAATTGTTTTATTGTTTTGTTTTCTGATTTTACCTGCTTTAATAGAAGATAGTAAAATGGGTGTAGGTTGATGATTAAGGTTGATGATTAAAAATTTACATATAAACAATTTTATCTTAATTCATACTCCGTACTTCTACCTTTTCCAATATTTTTAATTAATTTTTTATCTTTCAATTTTTTAATAATTTTATAGCTTGCCTGAGAGGAAATATTTAACATCTCTCTAATATCCTTATTTTTAACATGATTTTTTTCTTCAAGAAGAGTTAATACAGAAATTTCATTAGGAGTTAATTCGATAGTCTTATCATATTTTGAAGTAATTTGAGCTAAAGTTAACACTTCTTTTTTCACTTTTTCAATCGAATATAACACTCCTTGACAAAAATATTCTAACCAAAAGGTTAAATCCTGGTTTTTATCTGCACTTTTTAGTGCATCAACATAAGCCTGTCTATCCTGATTATAATATTCATCTAAAGTGAAGTAGTTATCAATATTAAATTCATTAACTGATAATATTAATGTTGCCATAAGTCTACTGGTACGTCCATTACCATCAATAAAAGGATGAATACGTACTAACTCATAATGAAGAATTCCTGCAATAATAACAGGATACACTTCAGTTGTACAATTATTCAGCCAATCTAATAATTCATCTACAAGATAAGGCACTTTATAAGCATCGGGTGGTATATAATTTATTTTTTTAGTATGAACATTGCCAATAATCACACTAGTATCTCTAAATTTACCCTCGTATTCTTGATCTCTTAACAAACCTTTTGTTAAATCCTTATGTAATGATAAAATAGTGTTTTTTGTAATAGTTTTATCTGAATATCTGTTTAAATGATTTAATACATTGAAATAATTTAACACTTCTTTTTCTGCTTTTGTAGTCGGTTTTTGATTGTTTATAATCAATGTTTTTACTTCATCTAATTTTAAGGGATTTCCTTCAATTGATGTTGAATAGTGTGAAGATTTAATGAGAGCATCCTGTTTTAATTGGGTATCATACAAGGGGATTATTTTTGCATTATTAATTACTTCCTTGGCAGAAGCAATCTCAGCTATATAATTTACAATCTTATCAGTATATGTAAATTTAGGTTCAAACATAATATCAACTATAATACACTTAATTATTGTAATGTATGTGGTTGATGATTAAGGTATTTTTTGGTTGATGATTATTTTTTGAAAAATTGTTTTAATGTCTTGTTTTCTGATTTTACCTGCTTTAATAGAAGATAGTAAAATGGGTGTAGGTTGATGATTAAGGTTGATGATTAATAATTTTCATAGGGAAATATTTAATCGGATAACCTTATATTCATACTCTAAATCATAAAGGAACTTACCTATCATGTAATACTGTTAATCTTTTAATAAATTATTGTATAGTTGGTAAATATAGTATATGAAAGGAATTTTTGAACAATTTCCAAATATATCAAAGCATCATCTTTTTATAATCATTTGTGATAATATCAATAGATAATAATTAATTTATAATTTTCAGATTATTTTAAATTATATGATAAGTACAGTACAGAATTGATTATGGTGGTGTTAATACTTCAGTAGAACCATCATTATTAACCAAAGTAATTTGCACTTTATCATCATTAATATCTATAATATTATATGAAGGGTGGGTGTTTCCACGTAGTTTCATTGAAGACACAGTTCCTGCAGTAGAAAAGATAGTATTATTCATCTTCCACACATGCGGCACATGTTTATGTCCTGACAACACTAAATTTACATTATTATTCAGTAATAATAAGAGAATATCACCAGCATCACTCAACACATTTCTTTCCCGTCCAGTATTAGGAATAGAAATAATATGATGATGAACAGTAATAATAATGAACATATTTCTGTCTTCAGCATCCTTAATTTCCCTTTCCAAAAATCTTTTCTGTAACCTGCCAATTTTTCCATGATCTAAATCAGGCTCACTACTATCTAAACCTATTATTTTAATATTAGACTCCTCCAAGTCTAATGTACTGTAACGATCACCAATAATTTCTTCAAAGACTTCATCACCAATATTTCGGGCATCATGATTTCCGGGGATAACAATTGTTGGAGGTATTAATAAATCAAGATATTCCTTAACTTTAACAAATTCCCTATAATATCCGTTATCTGTTATGTCTCCAGATATTACAACTGCTTCTGGATTTAACTTATTAATCTTATTAATGGTATTCAAAAGAATATCTTCTCTAAAATTTGCAAAACCTATATGTAAATCAGACATATGAACTATTTTTGTCATTCAACAAACCTCTAAAAAAAATATTAATATCACTACTATATGTGTGAAAAAAAATAATGATAGAAAACACAAAAAAATCTATAAATTAATATTATTAAGTATTCATTAATTTAAGCTTTAAATTTTCTTCTAATTATAGATATATTAGAAGTATGTAATATTATTTTTTCTTAACAAAACATTCAATGAGCTATGTATACAAAAATAGAAAAAGTAATATGATGAAAAAATTAGTTAATAAAAATAGGAAGTATTATAAGAATCATTGTTCCTAGTTTAATCTGTGAATCTAGTATAATATATTGCAGTACATTCTAGTCCCCCATATTATAATAAAATTGTAAATTCTGGATTAAATATATCTTAAGAAATTTCATACTCCATATTATACATGCCTCTTTTTAAAAAAGACTTTTTATTAAAAACTTTAAAGCCTAACCTTTCATATAATGCTTTTGCTTTCAGATTTCTGAAATCAGCATCTAAAATAACTCTTTTATAACCCTTCTTTCGTGCATAATCAACAACATCTTTAATGACCTTAGTTCCATAACCCTTTGACCTTTGATTTTCAACAATAGCTATTTCTGCAACATAGATATCATCTTTTTTAATGTCACAAATAACAAAATAATCTAATATGGCAATAAATAATAGTTTAAGAGAGCTGAAATGAAATTTAGGCTTTTTATTCCTAGTATATGTAATTAACAATCCTATAACCTTTTCATTTTTATAAATAACCTTAATACAATCATCTTCTTTAAGACTTTTTTTAATAGCTGAGATGGCTTTTTCTTTTGAATTAAAAAGCTTATCATAAGTTCTAAAATCTACATTATATTGTAATGTTGCAATTGTATCCAGGTCATGTATTTGTGGATTGAAATTCACATATTTCATATCAATACTCTCTAATAAAAAAAAATGATTATTTGGGAGGGGGATTATATAACTTAATCCTCACATTCTTCTTTTAATTTTCTTAAATTATCTTTCAATATTCTGTAAATGCTCTCAGCACCAACAATTTCATCATCCTCAATATTCCAAGTTTTAGGATAAAGTATAAACGGTTCTGATTGACTTCCTCCAGCTCCACCATGACTTCCCACTAATTCTTCAAAGGCACAAACCTCATCATTTTCTTCATCATAAAAACTGTTGACTAAAATGTCGGGAGTGTACTTAAATGAAATGTTTCTTTTAACATGTCTTGCAATGTTTTTACCAAATCCTCTGAAAGGATTTTCTCCAACAATTTCATCAGAATCTAAGTAGTAAGTACCATTTTTACCAATTGCCATGTTTCCTTTTTCGGATGATTTGACTACTACGAATCCGATATATTCATTGTTAACAATGCCCGGAATCAATTCAGGGAAGAACATTTGTATCTCTTCATAGGTTAGTCTATGACTCCACTGGGTTAAATAGATCATTGCAAGATTTCCGGAAGCAAGCACGATAACTTCTGAATCTCCCAGTTTTTCTTGTTCTCCTTTATCAATCAAGTCATCATTCTTTTTGGAAAATGGAAGGAAAGATTCAGCGTAATGATCTTCATTTGAGGTCATCTTTGCGAACATTTTCATGTTTGTAGGAAGCAATGATTTAACAAAATCTTCAAATGATTGTCCGTATCTTTGTTTAAATGTTGCACCATTTGTCTGACCATGATCTGATTGTATTACGAACTGATATTTTCTAGGAGTATAATTATTTGTTTTGATTAAACGTTTAATCTGTTTATCCATTCCCTTAAGAGCATACCATGAATCTTCATCACGAACTCCTGAATGATGTGCTATTTCATCATACCCGAGATAAGTGGAATATGCAACATCAATATCTCCGACCATCATATCCCCAATCAATGTGGACGTATTAATTTCCCTCATAAATACATTAGTAGCAGCTCTTACAGGAATATATGTAATCCCACGACTAATTCTAGGCTTAATATCCTTTATGACATGTTTTATCTGTGAAACAATTTCCAGTATCATTTCATATAAAAATAAACACACTATACGCGCAAAGTTACTAGGATTAGAGAACACTGAAAACCATGCTTTGTTGTATAATTTTCTAAGATTCAATATTTTACTGAACGTAAAAATCACATTATCTGTATCTCCAGAGAACAGATTAGACCTGCTGGCACCATTGTCTACAAGTAATCCGTCACCATCAGAAATTCTTGATTCTAATATTTTTACTTTACTTACTCCAGAGCATTGCATCATCTGATTATCATTTTCTTTCTCAATCCACCTGAATGCAGTTATGTCCTCATTATTTCCATGTAAAATTCCTGCCTGACTAGCACCAGTCTGTGAGGACAAATCAGTTTCCCACATCCTAAGATTATGAGTATTTTCCATCATGGATTTAACTGTAGGCATTAAACCCTTGTCAACAGCTTCTTTTAAAACATCATATGCAAGACCATCAATTTCAACAATTATTAATCCAGGATAATTCTTGGTTTCTTTTTTTCTTTTCTTTTCAGCATCTCTATAAACAGACCTGTAATATGATCCTTCATCCTCAATAGTTAATATTGTTGATAATGCAGTTGTTACAAAAGACATTGCTAATGGAGCTAAAATTATTGCCGGCCCATTTACATGTATTCCGAAAGAGGGTCCTATGAATTGCAATAGAACTCCATTTAATATTAGGGTTCCTATTCCGAAAGTTAAAACAAGAAATGGCATTAATATTTTTGTAAGAATTGGCCATAATAGTGCATTAATTATACTTATGTATATGACGAATAAAGCAATATCATTGAAATGGCTTATGCTAACACCCAATCCAAAAAAACTAATCAGATACATTCCAATCACATTTCCAATAAATATGATTAAACTTCTTTTTAAGGATACTTCGGGCGGTTTTTCAAAATTCTGAATACGTTCCATTTTATCTATTCCCATATTATTCTTAACTAGTTAACATGTATTAAAATTGAAAATAAATTATTCCTAAATAATGTTAAACTTCCATATATTTAGTTTATCAAATCATATATTTTAATTTTCTAAAAATTTTTGGTAATAATTTAATAATTATAATAAAATAAAATATGGAAAATGTTTGATACCATGATTAAACAAGTCATATCCAATAGTCCAATATATTCTATTAAAAAAATAGAAAGATATAAATTGATCTCTTTAATAATTAATTAAAATTTCTTAAAAAGCTAATGATATTCACATGTTCAATTCCTTCTCTGGAAAAATCAAGTTTATCCATACTTAACACATATTTAGGATAATTATCTCTTATTTTAAGCAATGGCTCAAATTCACGTTTAATAACTTTTTCATCATATAACAAATAAGATACTTGAATATAAATGCGTTTATTATCTTTCTTTGCAATAAAATCAACTTCTAATGAGTTAATACGACCAACAGTTACTATATAATCATTTCTAAGAAGATGTAAAAACACCATATTTTCTAATCGTCTTCCAATATTGATTTGTTTTTCCTCAAGTTCTGATTTATAAAATCCATGATCCATAAGATAATATTTTTCTAAACCTACAATTTCATCATATCCTATTAGAGATTCATTGGATACTTTAGATAATAAAAATCCTTCTTCAAGATAATCCAAATAATTATATATAGTTTTAGTTGTTAAACCTTCAGGTATTGTAGGTTTTAAATGTTTATATATTGAATTAGCTGAAATAAGATTACCTATATTTTCTATTATAAATCGTATAATACGTTTAAATAATCCCGTATTGCGTACATTGAATCTTTCTATTATATCATTATATAATATGGATGAAAATAAGTCATTTAAGGTTGTTAATTTATTTTTTCTTGTAGCAATAGTTACAGGCATACCTCCATATTCTAAATATTCTTCAAAAAGATTTTCAATTTCTGAATTATTCTTATTATTAATTATACATTCATCATTTAATTCAATTTTATAATCTAAAAATTCATTAAAAGAAAATGGATATAGGGGGATGTTGACATAACGACCTGTTAATAATGTTGCTAATTCTTTTGAGAGTAATTTTGAATTTGAACCAGTAATGTAAATATCAGTATTTTTTAACTTATGATAACCTGCAATACTTTTTTCCCATTCTTTGACTTTTTGAATCTCATCAAAAAATAGATAAACTTTGGAATTATTTCTTTTAATAAATTCTAATACTATTTCATCTAATTCTTCACGAGTTGTAATATAGTTATATGGAGGTATTTCTAAATCTATTAATAATATATTCTCCCTATCAACTTTTTTTTCTAAAATTAGTTTTTCAATTAATAAATTTAAAAAATAAGATTTACCAGAACGTCTTATTCCAGTTATAACTTTAATTAAATCAATATCAATAAATTCATCAATTTTACTCATATATAAATCTCTTTGAACCATTTGAAACTACCTGCCAAACAATATATATTTTCCTATAAGAAAAAATATTCCATTTATATTATAAAAATTTTCCTATAAGAAAAACTATTCATGTTATGTTATAAAAATTTTCCCATAAAAATATGATGAAGAAATAATAATTAATTCTTCATCTAAAATAAATATTATCCATATTACACTATTTATTATATTTTCAGCACTCTTGTCAGTTTTCTTGTCTTGTAATTCCCGTTTTCTCCACAAATTATTAGAAATTCGTAGAGTCCAGCCATTAGTGGGTCATGAATGACACATCTATTTTGCCCTTATCACTGATAACATTGTTCAATATTGTTTACCCTTTACTTTAATTGCTACTTTGATGCTGTTACTAGTAGTTTTCATTATTCATCCTTAATCGTTGCTTTAATACGAGTTTTATTGTTATATTATTTGTGTTTATTTTTACTGCTTTCTTCTCTAGGATTATTGTCCTCTTTTGTCCAGTTCTCTGGTACTAGTTCAACAAAATACTGCTGTTAATTTTATATGTTTTTGCACTATATGATAAGGGGATTGTGTGTTTTAGTACTGTTTCTCTTATGAATATTCTAAATAACTATTTTAAAACAGTTATATTCTTATTTGATGGTGCAAGTAAGCACTTGCACTCGAAAACCTTTATATAGAAACTTGTATAGAGTTATAAGTAGGAACAGGAAATAATTCCTTTCAAATTATGATTAATGGTGAAGAAAATGAATATAAAGGATATATTGATATTAGGGTGTGTCTTGTTGGTTGCATGTGGGGTTATTACCACAGTTAGTGCAGCACAGGATGTAAACATAAAAGATGTACACCTTAATGTATTGGATGGATTTAAAGCATATGAAAGTGATGTAGATACAACACACATTGATGATGACGGCCTAGACGTAGAAGACATAGATGGAACAAGAGTAGACAACAAAGAAACCAAAGAATACATAAACGGTAATGGTGACAAACTCGAACTAACAGTAGGAGTCCTAAACAACACTAAACCAATACAAACAATTAACGCTTACGGTTACACAAAAAAATCAATTGCAGGAAAAGATGGATACTTCAAAACTGAAATGGATGATGGCAGACAACAATACAAATTCCAGTACCTCCAAGATGGAAAATTAGTTAAAATAGAAGCTCCAACAGAAGACAGCATAAGTAAAGTAATAGGATAAACTTTATTTATTCTTTTTTTTTTTAATTAGGAGTGTTGGTATAAATTCGTTTTTGTAATACTTTTTTATGTGGATGAAACTTTTTTTTGGTATGATTGTTACTTATGTATATATAATATTGTTAAATATTACTTACCAAGACCCCCTTGATTACTTACCAGCTGCTCTTGGATTAAACTTATATACATTTTATTTTATA
>JAFRKG010000051.1 GCA_017431845.1 Methanosphaera sp.
AACAATTAAAATAGCTATTAAAGTCCCCTTCACAATCTTATTCCATAGAGTCATAATTTCATCACAATAAAAAAGTTATTATAATATTATAATTTAATATGTTTCTTTTAATATACATAATTATAAGCAACTTTCTTTAATTGGAGTTTCTATATTTAAACTACCACATCCTGTAGAGGATGTGGATTTGTAGAAGGTTTATCTACGAATTCACTGGTTTAATAGACTAAGTACAATTTTGTACTACGTTACCAACAAATATTATAGGTACCTATGGGTGTTTAATCCTAGCCTGTAGCTCTACGGAGTATTATTAAACAATTCTGGGATGGTAGGAATAGTGTAATATTTCATAAAAAACTGTTGGATAACATTGTCGAAGGATAAACTTACTCAGGAATAGGAGGTAAACGATTATATGTTCGTTTATGTACTAAACAAACATGACAAACCATTAATGCCATGTAAACCAAGAAAAGCAAGAATATTATTAAAACAAAAGAAAGCAAAAGTAATAAAACAAACACCATTTACTATCAAATTATTATATGGTAGTTCTGGTTATAAACAGGACATTACATTAGGTGTTGATGCTGGAAGCAAAAATATTGGCTTATCTGCCACAACGGATAGTTATGAGTTGTTTAAGGCTACTGTTGAACTTAGAGGTGATATTAGTAGTTTAATGGAAAGTCGGAGAAATCAACGCCGGAGTCGAAGAAATAGAAAAACTAGATATAGACCTGCAAGATTCAATAACCGAGGAAAAAAAGGTAAACTAGCACCAAGCATCCAACATAAACTAGACAGTCACATCACAATCATCAATGAAGTTTATAGTATTTTACCAATAACACGATTGAATGTTGAAGGAGGTGAATTTGATTCACACAAACTAAAAAACCCAGACATATATGGTGTAGATTACCAGAATGGTGAGGGTAAAGGATTTTATAATATTAAACAAGCAGTTTTACATCGTGACAATTATACTTGTCAATCATGTCTTAAAAAAGATACAAAACTGCAAGTACACCACATAATCTATAAAAGTAATGGTGGTTCCAATAGTATGGATAATCTTGTAACTTTATGCAAGCATTGTCATCAAAAAATACATAACGAAAACCTGAAATTTGACAAAAAAGTCAAAACATTCAAACACGCAACACATATGAACATAATGAGAAAACAATTAATAAAAAGATTAAAAAAAGAACATGATAATGTCCATGAAAGCTATGGCTACGAAACCAAATATTACCGGGACAAACAGGGTATCAACAAATCACACAGCAATGATGCATATATAATTGCTCATAATTTCAATGCCAAAACATTAAATCAGGAATATCTATATAAAAAAACTAGAAGACATAACCGACAAATACATAAAAGTAAACCAAGTAAAGGAGGCAAACGTAAAAGAAACCAATCACCATATATAATTAACGGTTTCAGAAGATATGATAAAGTCAAATACAATAATCAAACCTGTTTCATAACAGGCAAACGCAGCAGTGGATATTTTCAGTTAAAATTCTTTGATGGTACTACAGTCACACAAGGAGTTAACAGCAAAAAGTTAAAATTAATAGAACCCGTTAAAGGGTGGATAAAAGATTGGAGGACGGCGATTCCTCTGTGCCCTAAAGAGGACACAGTATCCTCGCCGTAAAAAAAGATGAATATAAAAAATATATTAATTCTAGGATTAATCCTAGTACTTGCAGGTGGAATAGTAACCACAGCAAGTGCAGCCCAGACAGTAAACATAACCGACGTAAACATTAAAGTATTAGACGGATTCAACC
>JAFRKG010000052.1 GCA_017431845.1 Methanosphaera sp.
CTTTTGACTTTGTGTATAGAATAGTTTTTTTTATTGTTATTTTGATAGTTTTTCTCTTTTATGGAAATATGTTATTGTGATTGTTGGTATTAGTATTCCTGCTAGTATTAGTGTGGGGTGTATTAGTAGTCCCATGATTATGAGTGATATTCCACAGATTATTGTCTGTATTTTTCCGTGTTGTTTTGATTTTGTGTCTTCGTAGTATTGTAGTATTATTGATAGTGATATTTCGATGCTTAAGCATAGTATGCCTGTCATGAATATGCTGAAGGTTAGGAAATTTTCTGGATCATAGTTTATTAGGGCCGTTATTGGGAGGATTATTGTTAATGTGGATAGGATGTATCCTGTTATGATTAGTAGTGTGTGTGATTTTTTTGTTGTGTTTATGAAATTTTCTTTGGTTACTGTTGGGATGTCAGATTTTTCTGTTTCAGTGTTTTTGGTTTTTGGTATTTTGTCTAGTTGGTTTAGTAGTTCTTCTAGTATTGTGTTGATTGCTTGTTCTCCTCCTCTTGTTAGGTCCATGATTGCATGGGGGTAGTCTGCTGTGAATATGATTTTTGTTGTAGTGGGTGTGTTTTCTATTAGTGTGATGTGCATTATGAAAGTTTGATTGAATGTGTCTATTATTGTGTAGGTGTATGTGTATTGGTTGTATCTTCTTATTTTATAGTATTTATATGGGAATATGGAGTTTAGTTTTTTGTTTACTGTTTCTAGGGGGTGTTCTAGGAGTATTTCTTTTGTTGTTTCGGCAAACATTTTTTTAATCACCCATTTTTATTGTATGTGACATTTCTCTTTTATTTTATAGAGATTATTATATTAAATATTTTTTATTAATTAAGTGTCAATATTGTGATTTTAGTTTAAATTTTATGATTGTTATTTTTTTCTTGTTTATTGGTATGTTTTTGTTCAAAGTTTTAAGTAGTAGTAATGATATACATATTATCTAACGAAAATTTTTTTATGGTAATTTAATGAGAGGTAAGAAATTTAAGTTTTTCTTCCTGACTTTTACATTTTTATTATTTTTAGCTTGTTTATCTGGTATTCATGCTAGTAATGATACCTGTGATTCAATTGTTGATGATGGTAAATGTATTTCTAAGTCTGTGGAGAATAAAAATATTAAAGAAGATTCATATGATAAAGATGAATTAGACGTTACAGTAAATGAAGTTGAAAGTAATGATTACCTATCATACACCAGCATTACTGGTAATATATTTACTGATGATGATGACTTGCCAGAAGAGTCATACATACACCTATATGTTGATGGTAAGAAACAGTCCCATAATGCTTTCAAATTATATGACAACGGAAACTATAAATACACAACAAAACAAAAAATAGGAAACCACACATTCAAGATACACATAAACGACCCCGAATATATGACAAGAACAGCCACAACAAACTTCACAGTAACCGATAAAATCAAACCAATACTAAACAAGTCAAGACCAATATACTTTGCAATGGACCATACCAACAGCAAAGACAAAAAAATATGTAACAACATAGTCAGCAAACTAAAACAGGAAGGATTCAAAGTAGTACGATACAGGATAGGACCAAACGCAATGTACCAGAACATGCTATACCTGTACAAACATAAGATACACAATGCAATAATGTTCCACCTATTCAATGGAGTAGACCCATCCAATATCAGAGAAGTAGCAACAAACGGTAACGATAACAGGGGACGAATAGTAAGAAGTCGTGGAAATGATGTGGTACTCGCATGGTTCTATGATGCATCCGACCCTATACATGTGGGAGGAAACTGTTACAAGTCAGTAAGAGGTAGTGAAACAGGATCCAGACTATACAATCCAAAGGAGTACATGGACAAAAACAACATATACTATATATGCACTAGCAGTGACCACAGAAAACATAAGAGCACTGCAGACTATAATGGAGACATGACAACACTGGAATTTATGAAACTGTTCACAGAAGACAAAAGCCTGAAATATCATACAACAACAAAGGCAAAGGTAAGTTTAACAGATGACTACTTGGTTACAGTGACAGGAACAGTTAACTATCCGACAAGTACCGTGAACGGATACCTTGATATTAAGGATGGTAACAATAAAACATTATCTGATAATGTAATGGTAAAAGATAATAAGTTCAAAACACAATTTATGCTAAAAAGTATTGGAAAACAAAATCTCCGAGTAACCTATAAGGGATCCGCACTATATTCAGAGAGTAATCAGACAGTTACTGCAACAATAAGTGTGAAAAATGCCACAATAAACGTGGCACAGGAATCCAACCTTGTTGAAGACAACAGTGTAAGCATATCATTAACAGAACCTAACACGGACGAGATACTTGTAGATCAACTGGTAAAGGTTACATTTGATGGTGTAACACGTGAATATCGTACAAATAGTACTGGTAGTGTGCTTGCACAACTTGATGTTATGAAAAGTCAGAGGATTAGCATATATGTTTATCATGACAACAGGCTGCTTAATACCAGCAGGTTTTATGTTAAGGTTTACAAGGATAATGTAACTGTCGAGCTTAATAAGATAAAGGCAGTGACTGGTAACAGGTTTAAACTTACAGCTAACGTAACCGACAGTAAGGGTAATCCTGTTAACTCAGGTTATGTTGTGTTTAAGTTTAATGGAAGAAGCTTTAGAGAAGGTGATTCATTTAATACCAGTAATCCTATACGAAAATTTAAGGTTAAGAATGGTGTTGTGAATTATTATTTGACTGCTGATGTTAAATTTAATGCTAAAAACTTTGTAGCAGTTTACCTGGGTAATTACAAGTATCATTACGGTAAGTCAAGCCTTGTTAAGGCTGTAATTACTAGAAGGTATGCTAAGATTAATATTAGTTATTCTGATGTTAGTAAGGGGAGTATGAGTTTTGTCACTAAAGTTATTGATACTAAGAAAGATGTGGGTTTACTTCAGAAAAAATCCGTCATCCATGTTAAAATTAGTAATAAAGATATTGGTTTGGATAAAACGGTTAATCTTCATGTTAATAAGACTGGTATGGCAGAGTATTCATTACGTTTACCGGCTAGTCTTGTCAATAATTCTAAGATAAAGTTAAATATTATTGCGGAGTTTGTCAGTGATTATTATTATACTGCCCGTAAAAATAGGAAGGTTATTATCTAATCCCCCATTTTATTACTCTATTTTTTTTTATAATGTGTGTTCTATGCTGTGGCTTGTACATGTTATTTCTTCATTGTTTATTATGATTTTCTCGTTCTTGTTTAGTTGGAACATTTTTTCCATGTTGCCTGTTAGTTGGGTGGTTGTAGTGTATGTTTCTAGTTTGTTTTCTTGTTTGTTTTCTATTACTATATCGTATATTTGTTGTGGTGCAAAGTAGGATATGCTGTATGTTTTGTGTTCTGATTCTAGTATGGCGTGTTCGAATAGTACTACTCCGAAGGAGTATAGCATTTCTATTTCATCCAGTGTTTCCTTGTCTTTTTCTATTCTTGTGTTTTGTGTTTCTTTTATTCCTTCATATTGCATTTTGGATCACTTACCCCTTATTGATATGTTTATCTTTTTTTCTAAATATTGGTGGAATATTATTAAAAATAGATAGATTTATATATGATAAAAAACATAATTTAATTTGTACTTTTATGCCGTCGTGGCTCAGTAGGTAGAGCGTTCGTCTGTTAACCGATTGGTCTCAGGTTCAAGTCCTGCCGACGGCGCTATCTTTTTAAAACTTATTCTTTTTTATACATTATTATATTTTATCATCAAACTTATCAACATATCCAATTAATTCATCGATATTTCCTTCACCGTTAACAAAGTAATCGAATATGAAATAGATCATTTCTATGATTATCTCTACTTTTTCTTCCTCATCAAAGCGTTCACTTGTATAATCGAAGGTTAGTTTCTGGTTGAATTCGTCGATGCTGTCCTGTTTGAACTGTTCATGTATCTGTTTTTCTAATTTTTTTGTAATTACCTGTCTTAATATGTCATCTATGTCATGGCTTATTTCATGGGCAAATATGAAGAAATCCTTACTGTGTTCCACGTCGATTCCATATTCTATGAGTAACTGTATGAATGGCAGGTAGTTATGGTACTTGTCTGGTGTGAATCTTCCTTCCACTATATATGATAGGTATTCATCGGCTACTCTGTTTTCTATTGAATTGTTTAGCATGAACATTACGAATGATTCTATTATCCGATAGTTTTTTACTGTGAATATTTTTGATAATACTTTTTCGAATATTTCTGCATAGATGTGGTGGGTTAGTTCATGTATTAATGTGACTATCTGCTGTGATTCTGGCTGTTTATTGTTTAGGTATATTTTGTTGTATATGTAGTATCCTGATGATATTTCCTGTTCTGAGTAGTATATGTTTACGTGCTGTTTTGTTATGCGTTTAATGTTTTCTAGTGGTGTATGTGTGTAGTCCAGTTCAAGGTTTTCAAGGCTTTCTCTTGTTATTTCGTTTATTATTTCATTGTAGTCTTTTGGTGTGAAGTCTACTGTTTCCAGTTTTTTCATGTTTTCTTTGGTTATTAATTGGTGCATGTTTGTTATTGTTTTTTCGTCAGAACTCATATTAATCACATCTTCCTTGTTTATGCTTTTATTTGGTAATGCATATATATTATTTTCTTTTTAGTTTTACCTTAGAATTATTAAGTTTAAACTAAATGTATAGTTTTTATAGTTTTAATAGTTATGAGGTACATATTTATTTATTATAAAGTTGTGTTAAATGATTATTTATGAGATTTATTGAAAGATGTAAGGATAATGTTAGTGAGGTTAATGAATATTATGCGGAGGGTATTGTTGTCTTTGAGCATAATGTTCTTGAATCGGAGAAGTTTGTTTATAGTATTTGTTATTGTCCATTGTTGGATGTTTATGATGTTTTATTGGAGGATAAGGTTAATGGTAGGCTAGTTAATTATGAGGCTAGGAGGAAGTTATCTGGTTCTACTTTAAAGTATTTTAATGTTTTTAAGGGTGATGTGGTTGATGATATGTTTGGTAACAGGTTTACTTGTATGACTCATCATTTGGAGATTAAAGACTAATCTTTTGTTATGATTTTAGTAGGATTAATGTATTTTTTGTAGGAAGTTTATTGTTTGTTTTATTTTGTTAATAAAAGGTTAAATATTGATTAGTACATAACTATTATTAACTATGAATTAATTTTTTGTGAGGTTTGGATATGTATAATAAAATTTTATTACCTAGCGATGGTTCAAAAAATTCTGAGCATGCTATTAAGCATGCTTTGCAGATTGCATCTGATGAGGGTGCTGAAATTACTGTTTTGCATGTTGTTGATAGTAAGCATTTGAGTAGTTTGTCTGATGAAGCTTTGGATAATGATGATCTAATTTTTGATGAGCATGGTGATGAGGTTCTTGATCATGTGCTTGGTCTTATTGATGAGCTTCGGGATGAGCTTGGTATTGCTTCTGAGGTTAAGGTTTCTACTTTGACTGTTGAGGGTAATCCTGCTGATGTTATTGTTCGGGTTTGTGAGAAAAAGGGTATGGATATGGTTATCATGGCTAATAGTGGTAAGCATAAGTTGGATAGGTTCCTTTTGGGTAGTGTTACTGAGAAGACTATTAGGGAGGCTCCTGTTCCTGTTCTTGTTATTCCTGCTAATTATTCTCCTAACTGATTTTTTTCTTTTTTTTTATAAGTAAAAATATAACATTGTTAATTTATTGTTTTTAAAAAAAAAATATAACTAGGTATAGTGGGACCTAGTTAAGTTTCCGAATATATTCAAATAATAAAGTTGAGAACACGCTAAAAAACTCAACCCTAAAATTGGTATAAGATATTGATATTTATATAATAATTAAAAAAATTTGTAAGATAAAGAAGTATTATCTTACAAGAGAGTTAGTGAATCTAGGAGTATGCTGCTACGTATTCACCGACAATGTCAGCGTATTCGTTTCTGATGTCTTCCCAGGATTTACCGTCATCTACAATAGCATCTGCTAATTTAGGTGTGTGGTATGCTTCTACACCGTAGAAACAGTGTGCACTTTCTTCTACGAAGTCACGACGTACTGCTCCACCACCACATCCAATAGGGATGTCTAAACCTTCTTCTTCCATTAATGCTGCAATTTTACCGAATGCGGTCATTGTTGTTGTCATTAATGCTGTTGCTGTTGCCATTGCTGGTTTGTGTTCTTTGAATGCTGCAATTACGTCAGCGTTAGGTACGTCACGACCGAGGTCGATAGGTTCGTATCCGTTTGCGTTTAAGAACATAACAATTAAGTTTTTACCGATGTCGTGAGGGTCACCTTCTACTGCACAACATACGACTTTTGCTTTGGAATCTGCTTTGTGTCCGAGTTTTGCTTCACAAAGTGCTACACCGGACATCATTGCATCTCCAGCTAACATTAAATCAGGTAAGAAGAATTCACCTTTAGTGTATAAAGCAGATACACCGTCCATACCTTTCATTAAAGCATTGTTAATGAGGTCTATTGGATCTGCACCATCGTTTAATGCTGCTTCTACGTCTGCATCGGTTTTGTCTTTGTCACCGTATAATACATCTAAAGCTAGGGTTCTTTTTACTCCTTCTTCTGCTGGTAAGATTTCAACTACTTC
>JAFRKG010000053.1 GCA_017431845.1 Methanosphaera sp.
AGAAAGTTCAAATCAAACAACAAACCAACATTCTAAAACAAATAGTCAAAAATATCAAATTGTAAAGGAAATTAAAAAAATTTCATGAAAAATTCTTAAACTGACGGCATTGGTTTAATCAGTACAATTTTAAACAGCCACAGATATTAAACGAGAAATATATATCTCAGATTATGAAACATTAGATGATCTAATAGAGTTGTTTACATCCTTATTTTATGAAATTGTGGATAATGTTACTTATTATGAAAATTGGTTAATAGAATTTTTTGACATAAACTTATGGTAAAAGACTATAAAAACAGATTAATCCAATTATAACTTTCATAATTATAAATTTACTATTTTTTTGATGTGTAATCAAGACACGTGAAATAATTCTTTTTTTTAGACAAAATAAGCTGTTAATTTAATTAATTCTGAAAATTAAAAATAAAAGAAGATTAAACAAGAAATAATTGCTTATTCTTCAATATCGATACCTGCTTTACCGACTAATCTTCCGATGAATAAAGTTACTACTACTGCAATAATTGTTACTACAACAGCATAAATTAACATACTGGATACAGCTGAACCGGATGTACCAATGAATTCTTTAATTAAAGTTTGAATTGCTTCATTCCATGCAGAACCTGCTACAAATGCGAAAGCTGTTGTCATTAAAACAGAAATTGTTTTTAAAATTTCTTTATGTACTTGATCTGCCATCTAATTAACCTCCTATTTTTCAATACAATATTTAATGGTATAATATATAATTTATTTATCATATTATTAAAATATAATGATTTTTTATAATAATTTTTAATATTAAAAGAAAATATTAAATGAGATATGTGAAAAAAAGCATTGAATAAATTAAATATGAATTTAATAATTAAGTTATGTCTAATAATTATTTAAGGGATAATTTGATTTAAAATTCTCTTTTTATTAGGATAAACCGTACATTCTAGATAAACAGGCCAGATAAATGAAAATTTGAATGTTACTATAAAAGTTAAATGTTTTTTAAGTTATTAAATAAATTTTTTTCACTTATTATCTTTATTTTTCCGCCTTGATCCTGTAATTTTTGTGCTTTGACTATTTTTCCTCCCATGTTACCATATTTCCATGCAGGACTTCCTAAATCTCCTACAAACAAATAATCCACCTTGTTAGATATTGATGATTTATATGTGCATCCATATTTTTCTAATATTTTTATAATATCTTCTTTGTTTCCATAGTTGAATTCGCCTGATAAGGAGAAGTTTTTACTTTTTAATTCAAAAGTTTCATTTGTATTTTTGATTGGTGTTATTAAGTCTTTAAATGTATCTGCTAATTTTTCTTGTTGATTAAAATCAATTACTGCTTTTGTTAAAATTGTTTCTGTTATAGTAATTATTTTATCGTAAGGGTAAGTTCCTTTTAATGAATTATTTCGGAGTAACCATTCTTTTAAATGTGTTAATTCTTCTATTGTTACCTTATTATCTGCGGTTATAGTTTTAATTATTCCTTGTAATACTTGGTTTTTAAGTGTTTTCTTTGAATAAATACTTGATATTGGAACAAAATCTACTATGTTTACTAATGCTTTTTTATCTGATCCTTCAATATATCCTTTTTCTATTATTGTTTTAAGTACTAAATTTATTTTATGAAATATTAGGTATTGGTTGTATTTTTTGTTATTGATATACCATTTTTCAAATAAAGCAAATTGGGGTTCTGTTATATATTCTTCAAAAAGTATTACTCTAATCATACCATAAAGATTATTTATGTTTGTGGATAGTTTAGGATCATATTTTTCATGTACTTTTGGAACAAAATGATAATGGTTTACCTGTTTAGAAGATATTTGGTTTTGTTTATTAATGTATTCGAATAATTCTTGAGCTGCTCTTGCATCTTCTATTGCTATATGTGGATTATATTGGATATGTAATTCTTTAGCTATGTTTTCGAGTTTATATGAGGATAGTTTTAAGTTTTTTCTAGATAATGATAATGTACAGATATAATCAAAATCAGGAATAGGTATATTGTATCTTTGTAATGATTTAGAAAGTACTCTTAAATCATAGATTACATTATGTCCAATTACTATGTTATTTATTAGTAAATTTTTTATTTTTGGCCAGTAATCTGGTAGTGTAGGACTTTTTTTTACTCTTTGAGGTGTTATTTTAGTTATATCAATGTTTATTCTGTCAAATGTGTCTTCTGGGTTGATTAATGAGTATTCTTTCTTTATAATTTGATTGTTTTTAACTAGTATAATACCTATTGCACATATAGAGTTTTGTCTAAAATTTGGATTTTCTATATCTAGTACTGCATAATTTTTCAAAGATATTACCTTCAAGTAATTAAAAAATGCTAAAAAAAAGTTTTATTAATGAAATTATAAATCATTTAGGGTTTCTAATGAAGATTTATTCATTTCTTCAGCTATTTTGTATAAATCTTCTGCTTCTTCCTCTTTTGAATAATATACTTTGTCATTTTGAGGATTATAATAAGGATAATTTTCTCTGATGTATACTGTTATTCCTTTGTATATTGTTTCTATGTAGTCTCCTGCTTCATCCATTTGATAAATCTTTCGTGTATCCCCCGAACTTTCCACAGAAGACATGTTATGAACAGATGTGCCGTTAATTGTATTATTAAAATTCTTAATAATACTATTTATTCTTGAATTCATTTGAGTCCCTTCTTAAAAAAAATAATAATCAAACCTAAATATATTTAATAATATTTTGTAATTATAAATATATATTTATTGCGATTAAATCATATAAAAAATAATAAAGTTATTACAAGCTTAATTTATTAACTAAAAAAAATAAAACATATAATAGATATAAGGTGATAAAATGAAAGAAACATATGAATATACCATCGAAGACCAAAAAAATAATCAATATAACATCAAATGCAAAGTCGAATACAATACAAATAATGAATATGATACTAACTATTATTTTTATGATGGTAACAAATGGTTAAAAGATTTTATAGATCTACATAAATTATCACCAGATAATGAAGAAGAAACAAAAAATTTTGAAGAATTCATAACAAGAGTACATGATTACATGGTTCATGGAAATATATGGCAAGATATTAAAGAAATCAAAGATAACGAAGAAGAAGTAAAAGAATCTTATAAACTAGTAATCAAATCAAAAAAGATATGAGGAATAATATTGTCAACAAATAAAGAGATTCAATGTACCGTTCTTGATGGAAAATACGAAGAAGATGATTTTCAAGTATTGATAAAACTAGTAATCATAAAACCAGATAACTTCAGAATGCTCGGTTGGGATGGATTAGACTGGACTACTTATGGATTAAATAGAGTGTATACTGATAAAACTAGCCAACATGAATATGACGAATTTATTAAACGATTAAAACAATTAGAAAAAAATAGAATACTTTATGAAATTGCTGAAGAAATAGATGAAGATCAAACATACTACTTTGAAAAAGAAAGGATATACCTTTACATTGAATCAAAAGAAAAAATTGAATAAAAAGTTAATAATCTCCCAAATATACTTTTTTTTGAAAAAAAATAGAAGATTATGGAGTTAGTCGTCTTCTATCTCTAGGGAATAGTACTGTTTCCCTAATGTTTTTTGCACCGGTTAAAACCATTGTTAACCTGTCTGCACCCATACCCCAACCAGAATGTGGTGGCATACCATATTTGAATGCTTGCAAATATTTTTCGAATGAATCAGGATTTAAATCTTTAGCTTCAATTTGACTGTATAATAAATCATAGTCATGTATACGTTGAGAACCACTTGATAATTCTAAATCTCTGTACATTAAGTCGAAAGCAGTACTTTTTTCAGGATCGTCACTTTTTGGCATTACATAAAATGGTTTTATTGCTGTTGGCCATTCTGTTATGAAGTAATAACTGCCCATTGTTTCTCCAAGAACTTTTTCTGCTGCTCTGTTTAAGTCTTCACCATATTCCATTTCAACATCTTGACTGTTTACTATGTCAATTACTTCTTCATATGGAACTACTGGGAATGCACCTGAAGGAACATCTAACTCATGTCCTAAATCTTCTAATTCCGGAGCACACTTTTCTTGTAAATTGTTTAATATGTTTTTAATTAAATTTTCTAATAAATCCATTACATCTTCCTGACTTCTGAAAGACATTTCAGCATCTATAGATAATGCTTCATTCAAGTGTCTTAATGTATCATGTTCTTCTGCTCTGAAGATTTGTCCTATTTCAAATACATTGTCTAATCCTGTTGCCATCATCATTTGTTTATATAATTGAGGGCTTTGTCCGAGGAATGCTTCTTTTTCGAAGTATGTGATTGGGAATAATTCTGTTCCACCTTCTGTTGCAGATGCTACTAGTTTAGGTGTTGTTATTTCTGTGAAATCATTGTCATAGAAATAGTTACGTACTGTGTGTAACATTTCATTTTTGATTTTGAATATTGCACTTACATCATGTTTTCTTAAATCCATGAAACGTGCATCTAATCTAGTATCCATTTCTGCATCTACTTTTTCTGTAGTGTCTAATGGTAATGGTAATTGAGATACATTGATTATATCTATGTTTGATGGAATTAATTCAACACCATTTGGTGCTTTTCCAGATTCTTGTACTGTACCTGTTACTGTGATGATTGTTTCTTTTCTTGCAGCTCTTACATCTGCCATCATTTCTTCAGATAATTTTTTACTTGGTGCTGTTAGTTGTGTGATTCCTTTTTTGTCTCTTATTAATACAAATACTATTCCACCAAGATCTCTTATTTCATGTACCCATCCTGTTACTTTCACTGTTTCTCCAGCTAATTCTGGGGAAATTTCTGATGAATAATGAGTTCTTTTACATTTTTCAAATATGTCTGTCACTTTTTCACCTGTATAAATTATTATATGATTGGATAAAAATTATTTACAATAATATATATTTATGTTTTTTATGAATGTTAAGTTTTTGTTTAAAAAATAAAATAAAAAAATGAGATGTGAAATTTATTCAACATCTTCTGCCCTTTTTTTAATAGATAATGCATGAGCAAATAAACCTTCTGCTTCTGCTAGGTTAATAACCATGTCTTTAATATTTTTAACTCCTTCTGGAGATAATTCTTGTATTGTTGGTTTTTTAATGAATGATTCTGCTGATAAACCAGAATACATTCTTGCACCCCCACTAGTTGGAAGTACATGGTTTGTTCCTGAACCATAATCTCCACCAGCTACTGGTGTTAAATTTCCTAAGAATATTGAACCTGCATTATGTATTGATTCTAATGTTTTATAATAATCTTTGGTTACAATAACTAAATGTTCTGGAGCATAAGTATTAGTGAAGTTTATTGCTTGTTTAATATCATCAGCAACTAATATATGGCAATATTTAGATAATGATTCTTTTATTATTTCTTTTCTTTCTTGAACTTCAAGATATTTTTCCACATATTTAACAGTTTCTTCTGCTACTTCCTGTGAAGTAGATACTAGTATTGTTGCTGCATTAGGATCATGTTCTGCTTGTGATAGAATTTCTGTAGCAATATATGAAGGATTTGCTGTTTCATCTATTAAAGCAAGCATTTCTGATGGTCCTGCAGGAAATTCTATATCAACTGTTCCATAAACTAATTTTTTAGCTGTTGCAACAAATATGTTTCCAGGCCCTACTATTTTATCCACTGAAGGTATTGTTTCTGTTGAATATGCCATTGCTGCTATAGCTTGAGCTCCCCCAACTTTGTAGATATGTGTTGCTCCTGCAATGTATGCTGCAGCTAATATTTCATCGCTTATATTACCTTCTTTATCTGGAGGTGTACAACATATAATTTCTTTAACTCCTGCAATTTTTGCTGGAATTACTGTCATTAGGATTGATGATGGGTATGCTGCTCTTCCTCCAGGAATGTAACAACCTACTCTGTTTAATGGTCTTATTATTTGACCTGCTTTTACTCCTTCTTTTACTTCCATTGTCCAATCAGATGGTATTTGTGCTTGATGGAATTTACTTATGTTGTCCCTTGCATCTTCTAATGCCTTTCTTAATTTTGGACTTATTTTGTTTATACTTTCTTCAATTGTTTTTTCTGGTACTTTTAGTTCTTTGATATCTGCTTTATCGAATTTTAGTGTGTAATCATGCAATGCTTTATCTTTATTTGTTTTAACATTATTGATAATTTCTTGAACTGGTTGTAGTACTTCTGTTGAATCCATTTCAATACGTTCGGAATATTTTGAAAAGTCTTCTGTTTTTAATTTTTTTATTTCTAGCAATTTAATCCTCCAACAATACTGATTATAGTAATATATCTATTTAATATTATTAAAAATTATTATTATATTTTTTAAATAGTAAATAATGTATAAAAATAGTTTTAAAGAAGTTTAATAAGATAAAAATTAATTTATCTTATTATAAGTATGGGTTAGGTGTTCCAGGCATGTCTCCTCCTACAGGAGTTTCTGGTCGTGATGCTACTACGTCATCAATACGTAGTACTTCTGCTGCAATTTCAGTACATGAATCCATCATTGATTTTTTGGCGCTTTGTGAATCAAGGATTTTATCTTCTGTCATGTCTGTAATTTCACGTTTTATTACATTTACACCCATATTTGTTGATTTTTCTTGAGCTGCAGTTAATTCAGTTAATACATCAATTGTATCCATTCCTGCATTTTTTGCTAAAGCTAATGGTATTTGTTCTAATGCTTCAGCATATGCTTTGATTACTAATTGTTGTTTATCTGTGAAAGATTCTGCATATTTTCTTAATGCTTTTGCTACTGCCATATCAGAAGCTCCTCCTCCAGGGAGTGCTTTATTGTTTTTGATTGTTTGTGTTACAGCACCAATTGCATCTTCTATTGCTCTTTCTAGTAAATCTGTGATGTGTTTTGTACTTCCTCTTACGATTATATTTAGAGTACCTGCATTTTTACAGTCTTCTACGAATATGTATTCTCTGTCTTCGTATACTTCTCGTTCATATACGTGTCCTGCTTCTCCAATGTCATCACTAGTGAGTTCACGTATATTGTTAACTATATTTGCTCCGGTAGCTTTTGCTAATCTTTCAAGGTCGCCAGATTTTACTCTTTTTGCTGCCATGATTCCATGTTTTGTTAGGAAGTGTTGTCCAAGATCACTGATTTTTTTATTGTTGAATAAAACATTTGCTCCTGATTCAACTATTTTTTGTACTTCTTCTTCTAACATTTCCTCTTCTTTATCAAGGTATGCTTGATATTCTCCAGGTGTTGTTAGTTTGATTTTTGCACTGTTTTGTAGTTCTCTTGCATCAATAGGATATTGGAGTAAACAGATTTTTGCATTTTTTATGTCATGTGGCATTTCTGGTTCTAGAACTTCTTTATCAACAGTTACTGATTCTGTTATTTCTGTATTTGCTGTTCCTTTACCATGGATTTTTCTGATTTTTATCATGTCTTTATCTATAGCATCTTTTTCGATTAAGTCCATTAATACTGTGACTAATTCGGATGCCATTGAATCAAGATTTGTGAATGATCCTTTTCCTGACATTGAAGTTCTTGCAATGTTAGTTAGTTCTTCTTTACTAACATCAATTGCTATATCATCTAATACTTCTAATGCTTTATTTTTTGCTGCTTCGAAACCTTTAACTATTGTTGATATAGGTATTCCTTGATCAAGTAATTTTTCTGCTTGTTTTAATAATTCTCCAACTATTACTACTACTGTTGTTGTTCCATCACCATAGTCTTCTTCCTGTGTTTTTGATAAGTCTACTATCATTTTTGCAGCAGGATGATCCGGTTCAGTTTCTTTTAAAACTGTGTAACCGTCATTGGTTATTTTTACGTCACCAATAGTGTTTACTAACATTTTGTCCATTCCTCTTGGACCTAATGTTGTAATTAATACGTTGGATAATAGTTTTGCAGCCATTATATTATTTCTTGTTGCTTGACTTCCAACTGTCCTTGTTGAACCATCAGCGAGAACTATTAATGGTTGTTGGGTATTTTGTACCATATTAATTATCCTCCAATTTAGATATTATTTTTTTAAATTTCATTATTTTTATAGACTGATTTGATATTTAATGAATAATTATCTAAAACCGTGTTTCTAGACTGATGTAAAAAAATTGATAATTAATAAAATATGTTATTATGAAAATAACTTCAAAATGTTAAATTTCCAACTATATTATAATATATTTCTACTTTATAATAAATGTATTGATTATTAAGGTGTTTGAACTTATATAAATACTTTGTGGTAAAAATTTTTAAAAAAAATAATATTAGCTGTTAAAATCAGTAACAGCTCTATGAACAATATTCATTATTGCATTATCCAAATCATAATCATCATTAATTGGAATAGGTATATTATCACAGTATACCACTTCTAAACCTTTATTTAATGCAACTTTTGTAGCAACATCTATGGCTGCTGCTTTTATTTCTGTCAACATTATATCAACATTATCTATATTCTTATCAATATCTTCCTGTAAAAGAGGCCTATTAGATAAATTAGATGATATTGCAACAACATGACAATCGAAATTATCTTCAAGATATTCTTTTAACAAATGTTGTACTGATTCAGGAGCAGTTGTTGCAAACAATACATTCTTATTTTTGATAGATTCAACAGGATAAGGCCTGAAAATTGTAGGAATAACTTCTGCATCCGGATTAATATTCTTAATTTCTTCCATTAAGTTATCTAATTTTTCTTTAGAACAAATTTGTTCATCACACATAGTTATAATTATTAAATCAGCTAATTTAATTCTAAACGGCCCAAAATATTCTGTTATTGTTTCAATAGGTTGATTAGCTCCCACTAATACTATATTTTTATCTGTTTTAATTGGAGGAATTGCTGACCCACTTCCTTCTATTGCAATTAAATTAGTGTTTAAATCATTTGTTAACTTTGCTCCATCAACCATATTTGTTATGTAAACTTGTCCAACCATACCCCCAGCACAACGTCTGCAACCAACTGTTAAAACCCTACTTAATAATGCATCTTCCCAATGATCAGAAGCAGCGTGTTTTCCCATATCCGATTGTTCCATAAGATATTGAGGTGTTAATTTTATTTCATCCCCATGAACAACTTCTGGAACTTCCGGACCGCCTCGTCCCATAGCAACAATACATGGATCATACTTATCTTCAGTATTTATCAATCTAGCAGTATATGCACTGACTGCAGTTTTTCCAATTCTTTTACCTGTCCCTAATATTTTATATGAAGGATTTTCAAGTACATCATATTCTTTTAATGGTTTAAACTCAAAATCAGGACCTTTATATGGTACATTATGTTGCAATACCACTGTTGCAATTTTAAATCTTTTTGAATAATTAACTACTGGTTCATCCGATAAATCAAAGACATAATCCACATCATAATCAATTATAGCTTGTTCAATTAAGTCATATGGAATTTTTTTATGATCTTGTCCAAATATTACTGGTTTATTAAATATTTCAGATATTGTTTCAACATTACTGTCTCTAAGTTTTTCTGTTCCACCTATAAATAATAATAATTTAACATCATATCCTTTTGACTCTATCTTATCTACTGCAGATTTTGTTACTGGAAAATAATGTTCACCATCCACTAAACATAGAACTTTATTTTGTGCCATAGTCCACCTCTCACATATTTTTTACACTTGAAATATATGTCTGAAATTATGAAAAATTAATACTGAAGTCATATAGTTCAATCGTTTTATATTACTAGTATATGTTTTATTTATTATGATTTTTTTCATATCATTCTCTCAAATTTCGGAGTATATCTATTTTCGGATTTTAGTATTTAATACAACATGTTATAACATGTGAATTTAAAGCATTCTGAAAAAAACAAAAAATATATATTAAAGATTTTAAAGATAATTACATATACTATTTCATAATGAATTAATTCTCATTTTGAAAATTAAGGACAAATAAAGATAACAACTATTTCATAGTTTATTATAAGATGTTCAAAATATTTTGACATAAAACTATAAGGGAGGGATTATTATGGCAAAAGTCAAAGGAACAAACAGAAGAACCAGACCTAAATCTGGATACAAAAAACAAGGAAACAAAAAAGGAAGAGGAGTAAAAGAAAAAAGATACCGAGGATAAGTATCTTAAATTCTTTCTTTTTATTAACCACCCAAAAAAAATGTACTAATTTTAAATACTGAATAAATTATCTAAAGAATCCCAATGCCATACTTTATCACGAGTCCATCCTGTAGCTATATTAGGTATTTCAATTTTATCCTGAAAATCGCCCTTATATCCATAACGCATACTATTTAATCCAACAAGTATTAATATTGATTTTGCGCGAGTATATGCTACAAAATATTTTCTAATTAAATCATTAAACGCTTTATCTAATCCACTAATATTATCTTCTTCGTTAGTTATTTTAAGATATTTTTCTAAGTTGTATGTTATTCCACCATTTTTAGGAAATCTTTTAAAAGCCATTCCAGGATTATTATTAACAATATCCGAACCTACATCAACAATTACAACATCAAATTCTAAACCTTTTGATTGGTGAATTGACATTATATTAATATTTTCTTCCAGACTAACATCAAACATATCATCATCTATTTCAATAGCACCCGAAGCTATTGGAACAAGTATGTGCCAAAATACTTGATTAACTGATAAAAATCCATCATTATTAATTGCATTGTTTGTTTGAGAAATTGTTTCCATGATAATATCATGATAAATTACATTTTCATTAGATTCTTCTAATAAAATGGAACATTCCTCATGTATATCTTCAAGCAACATGTTTAGATTAATTTCATCATAATATGTTGGTAACTTCTTATTCACTGTTTCAATGTATTCTTGAGCATAGTTTCTCCATGTTTTTAGTGAATTTTTTGTATGTGGTGGAAGATTATCTAATTGTTTTTCAGTAGTTGAATTTGGATCTATGCTTAATAGGATTAAACCACATATCAATGATACAATATCTGTTGTTTCAATACTTTGACCTCGTGGATTAAATACCCCTATATTTTCATCTTTATATGATAAAGTTTCTCTTATATAAAAGGGTAATCGTTTTTTATTGAATGCACTTATTTCTTTTGGTGAATTAAGAAGTACTGCTATAGATGGGTTGGTATTTTTTGTTGAAATATTATACTTTATACCATTTCTATCCACAATATAATCATTCCCCAATTTTAAATCATAAATCAAATTAGATAAATCCGTGGACAATTCTTCAATATTATTTCTAAACATTCCCATAATAGGAAGACCATTCTCAGTGGTATTGCTTGTAGAAATATATGGTTTATTAGTAGTACGTGACATCTGATACTTATCATCCAAATGAATAAAATCATTAGTAAAATCAATTACCGCCTTAGTAGACCTGTAATTAACTTCTAAAAAGATTGTTTTAGGACTTACATTTAATTTTGAGGAAATTCTTTTAACATAATTCGTGAATAATGATATTGTAGCTCCCCTAAAACGGTACAAGGATTGATCATCATCCCCAACAACAGTAATATTACCATTATTCTTTTTAACATATTCTGTAATTTTAAAATATATGCCCTCTTGCAACAGATTAGTGTCCTGATATTCATCAATAAGTAGTACTGAAATATTATTTAATCTTTCAATAGTATTAGTAGAAAGAATTTCATAAAATTTGTTCTCAAGCATTGCATAATCCATAACATTTCTTGATTCTAACTGATTAATATAATCATCTAATATATCATACAATATTTGTTCACGGCCAGCATTTCTTCGAAGTAAGTCAAAATCCAATAAATCATAATAAATTCTTTCTTTAATAGTTTGAATTAAATTATTAATTTCAGAAGTACTGACACCACCCATATTACCCCTTAAATTTTTTGTAAATTGCTTTAATTTCTTATCATTATTACGTTCATCAGTTAGTAAATTTTGCATCATTATAGCAGATGCTGTAAAATTATCTATAACTTCAACATCAACATAATCTGATATTAATTCTTCAGCAATACTATCTAAAGTGCCTATAAGAAAATTATTTAAATTCAAAGATTCATCAATATTTAATTGTTTACATAAAAGATAATGCCAATTAACAATTCTTTCTTTAATTTCTTTAGCTGCCTTTTTAGTAAAAGTAGTTACAATAATATTTTCAAAATTTAAACCATCAACAAAGACATACTTCAAAATCTTTAAAACAAGAACAGTAGTCTTACCACTACCCGGACCAGCAACAATATATTGATCTTCATCCAATGAAGATAATATTGCTTCTTTCTGATTTAAATTATCTTCTACAGTAATACCTAATACATTTTCAATAAGTTCAATATATTTTTCTTCAGAAATCATAAAATACATCCCAAAATAGAAAAGTTAGGAATTTAATTACTTAAAACTCTTAACTCATCATCAAATTCCTTAAATTGATTCGCTAATCCACGGAAATATGGAATAAATACGCTGTGTATTAATAATCTTTCAGGATTAATCCCATCTTCTTCCAAATGTCTTTTCATAATATTAACATTTTCACGTATTTCATCATGTTTTGGAGTATCTGGATATTCACCAAGAAAAACACCGCTAGCCCCATGAGTTAAAGCATATTTAATATGCCTATATTTAACACGATTAATAAATGGCACATTAATAATTCTTATACTTGGTGGACAATCCACCCTATTAATACCCATATTATTTGCAGATACATTACCAATATCATCTAAAAATGCTATGATTATCTGTTCATCATCATCCTTATCTTTCAATATACCTTTAATACTTGCTTCTAATTTTTCATCACTTTGTCCACGTATTGTTATAGCCTCTTGAGGACATGTTACTATACAATCACCACAACCAGTACATGCTATTGGACCAACCCTAATAGAATTATTATCCAGAGTTAATGCTTGATAGCGACAATTATCAATACATTTTTCACATAAAATGCATTTTTTAACATTGATTGTTGCAATAAATGGATCTACCTCTAATCCACCATTAACTAGTTCAGATATTTTTGTAGCAGCAGTATTTGCTTGAATTATACTGTCCGTGATATCTTTTGGACCTTGAGCTGTTCCACAAACAAATATTCCTTCTATATCTGTTGAAACTGGTTGCATTTTAGGATGTTTTTCTTTAACAAACTTATCTTCAGTCAATGGGACGCCCAAAGTTTTTGCAGCATTGATTGTACCTTCTGATGATTCTAATGCTGCTGATAATACCACCAAATCTGTTGGTATTTCCTGTTTATTACGTGTTAGAGTATCTTCTATACGTACCACTAAATGATCTTCTTCCCTTGCTATTTCACCAGGTCTTCCCCTGATAAATTGTATTCCATTATCCTGTACATACTTATAATATTTTTCATATACTCCCGGTGTTCGTACATCAGTATAACAGATAATTATCTCAGTATCTGGATAATGAGAACGTATTAAATTAGCATTTTTAAGAGCTACCATACAACATACTTTAGAACAATATTTATGTCCTCCAGGCATCTGATCTCTTGAACCTACACATTGAATCATGACAATTCTTCGTGGTATTTTACCTGTTGAGGGTACTTTAAGATGTCCATTAGTAGGTCCATTCACCCCCATTAATCTTGCTAATTGCATTTGACTTAAAACATCCTCATAGAATGGATGACCATATTCTGGACGTTTACTTGTATCGAAACGCTGATGTCCTGTGGCTATAACTACTGAACCAACAGTTAATGCTATAATTTCATCAACAACATCAAGATTAATTGCGTTTGTAGGACAAACTTCCATACATGCCCCGCATTTAATGCATGATTTATCATCAAGCGTATATGTACTTGGAACTGCTTGTGGAAATGGTTTATAAATTGATTTACGTTGATTTAAACCTTCATTCCATTCATCAGGAGTTAATGTTGGACATATTGACGTACATTTTCCACAACTAGTACATTTATCCGTATCCACATATTCCGGTTTTTTACGTAAACGAACATCAAAATTTCCAGAGTTCCTAGTTGATTTTTCAAGAACCGTATTTGTTAATAAAGTTATATTCTCATTATGAACCATCTCATCAATAACCGGATTTAATAGACAAGCAGCACAATCTTCAGACATTTTATCAGGAGTGAAAACTTTACCCACTTGAATCATTGCTCCTCCAACTGCAGGTCTTTCCTCTATTAATGTTACTTCCATTCCTTGTTTTGCTAAAGAATTAGCTGCAGTTATTCCTGATATACCCGCACCAATAACTAAAACACTTTTTTTTACATTGGTCGGTATTTTTTTTAGAGGTTCGTTAAATTTAACTGATTCAATACCTGAATTAATTAGGGATAATGCCTTTTTTGTTGCTTCTTCCTTGTTATCTGTAACCCATGAACATTGTTCCCTTACATTTGGCATTTCAAACAGATATGGATTTAAAGGTATTATATATTTTTGAAAAGTTGCACCATGTGTTATCTTAGAACATGCTGATATAACTACCCTATCCAAATCTTGACGTAAAATTTGATCTTTGATAATGTTTCTTCCTTCAAGAGAACATAAATTTTCATGATGCTTTATTATGACTACTTCCCCATTTTCTGATAATTTTTCTTCAATTTGGTTCAAATCTACATTATCAGATATGTTACCACCACAGTGACATAAGAATACTCCTATTTTATTTGTTTCTGACATGCAAAGTATCCTCCCTAGAATCATAATCTATTCCTAATTTATCAAGTAATGGTTCTACATTTACTGTATGAGTTTGGATACCCAATATCTTATATGGATCTGCACCCATATACAATGCAACTAGTTGAGCAATGTTCAATACAGCAAAATAATGTTTATCTCCAGTTTTTTCTTCCAATACTTGTTCATAACGATCAAATTGTAAATGACAATTAGGGCACATTACTAATAACAAATCAACATTTTCTTTGTGTAAACTTTCAAATTTATCTACAGTTGCATCTAATGATAATTCCCTATTTGCATATCTTTGTCTAAATCCACCACCACAATGGCGTGGTTTCTGATCATACCATCCTATTGTTGGAGCATCCATTACTTCACATATTTTATCTATTACTTCCGGATTTCTATAACCACATAATGTATCTTCATGATGTATCTTACAGTAATGACAACCATGATGCGTTGCTATATTTAAACCAGAAATATCTCTTTTTTTATTTTCTGGTATTTTATCCCTTAAATAATACAAAACATCCACTACATGGGTAATATCATCACTTGGATTAATATCTCCTTTAGTATATTGAAATTCTTCAAGCCCGTTTTCTTGGAATGCCCTGTTAATATGTTCTCTTACTTCATCTTTTTCGTTTAATGTTTTTGCTGCAGTTTTTAAGATGGCATAACAAGTTGCACACATTGGCACATACTGTTTATGATTATTTTTTATTGCTAAACTGAAATTTCTTGCAGCTAATGCTGTTGTGGATAATTCATCAAATATATCATAGTAATGTCCTAAACCAGTACAACATGACTGATTTCTATCAATAACATATTCCACTCCTAACTTATCAAAAACATATTTAGTTGAAGCTTCTATTCCAGGATATTCTGCAGATACAAGACAACTTCTAAATAGTGTGATATTTTCTGTAGGTATGAATTTTTTTATATCTTCCATCATTATACCCCTATTTTCTATTTCTTACATCTTTTATTTGTTCTACACGTTTCTTAAATCCAATAGCTTCTAATGTTTTATCTACTGATTTTTTTGCATCGGGATATAAAAACATACTTTCTAAACCTAATTCCTCCCTGACATCTTGAAGTTGTTCTTGAAGATTTTCCCAATGTTTTCCATAGTCTATTTTTAATTGTCCATGATATTCTTCAGGAATCATTCCCAATCCTTCTGCAAGATAACTGTCTGCAAAACTCATGAAAGATTCTATTTTCTTTTTACCTACGTCTTCTTGTATTGCCATTTCACGAAGAATTTGATTTACTTCACATACGCTATTACCAACGGGACATACACTTTGACATGTGTAACAATAGAAACAATTCCAAATAATATCATCTTCAATTATTGATTCATCATTATCTAAAACTCTTTTGATAATTTCTCTTGAATCATAATCGGAATGTCTTGATGCCGGACATGTAGAAGTACATAATCCACATTGTACACATCGCAACAATCCCAAATCCGAAGGTGCTTTTATATCTTTTAGTACTTTATGAGCAAGATCTTCTTCGGATTTTTGATTCATTTCACGTCTATTCAATTTTATCAAAACAATACACCTATTATAAAATTTATTTATTCATCATTCTTCAAGTACAAATTTTTATTAATTAATTTCATAAATATTACTTTATAATTATATTGTATTGATAATACCATATAAATAACACTGTTAATTATTAATGATTTAAAATAAAAAAAATAAAAAAGTTAGATAAAAGTTTAAAAATAAAAAAATAGAACAATGGAGATTATTTATCTTCTAAAGATATATCTAATTCTGCAAGTTTATCTCTTATTTTATCAGCAGAATCCCAATCTTTTTTAGCTCTTAAATCTTGTCTTACTTCTGTAATTATGTCCAATAAATCATCAGATAGGTCAGAACCAAGATTATCCTCTTGAATTATTGAAAATCCTAAAATTTCCTCGATGATTCTTAAACTATTAACAATTAAATCCAAGGAGTCTTTAGATATACTATTATCATTTAGAGCTTTATTGATTTTATGAGTAAATTCAAATAAGCTAGATAATGCAATAGGTGTATTAAAATCATTATCCATAGCATCAAAGAATTCTTTTTTAAATGTAGATAACTCTGATAAAATATCATACAAGTCAGATTCAGGAAGATCTTCTGAATTAGCTCTTTCTAAAAGATTATTTCCAGTATTTTGTATACGTTTTAAACTGTTTTCTGCTTGTTTTAAAATATCATCACTAAAATCTATTGGACTTCTATAATGAGTAGATAAAACAAAGAATCTGTAAACTTCAGGTGAATAATCTTTTAATAATTCTTTTATAGTAATGAAATTACCTAATGATTTACTCATTTTTTCTCCACGCACATTTAAGAACCCAGTATGCATCCAATATTCTACTAATGGTTCTTTTCCACTGGCTGCTTCCATTTGTGCAATTTCTGCATCATGATGCGGAAATATTAAATCTAAACCTCCACCATGAATATTATATTGAGGACCAAAATAACTTTCAGTTATTGCTGTATCTTCTATATGCCAACCCGGACGTCCATTTCCCCAAGGAGAATCCCAATATGGTTTTTCATCCTGTTTTTTCCATAACGCGAAATCTTTAGCATCTTTTTTTGTAGTATCTACTTCTATCCTTGTATTTTGTAAATCATCTAAGTTACGATTAGATAACTTTCCAAAGTCTTCAAATTTAGAAACATCAAAATAGACTCCGGTTTCGGTATCATAAGCATATCCTTTGTTTATTAAATCTTCAATTTGTTTAATAATTTCATCCATGTGTTCTGTTGCCCTAGCATAGAAGTTTACATTATTTACATTTAATAAGGCCATATCTTCAAGGTATTCTTTTTCGAATCTATGTGATAATTCTAATGGATCTTCACCATTTTCTTTAGCCCTGTTAATTATTTTATCATCTATGTCTGTGATATTCTGTAAATAGAATACTGAAATTCCTTTATGTTTTAGGTATCTTACTATAACATCAAAAGAAATATATGTTCTTGCATGCCCTATATGAGAATAATCATAAACTGTAGGTCCACATACAAACAGTTTGAGTTTGTTATTTACTACTTTCAATTCTTCTTTTTCTCTAGTCATTGTATTATATACTTTAATCATGAAGTTCCCCTTTATAATTAGATAGTACTATTAGAAATATGTTAATATTTTTGTAAAAACTGATAAATAAGTTATTCTAAAATAAGATATTAATTAAAAAGCCAAGAAAGGGATTTGAACCCCTGTGATATGGTCTGCAGCCACACACCTAGCCTCTCGGTCATCTTGGCATTAACAAAATAAGATGTTAGCAATATAATGTTTACATTTAATAATATATAAACTTTTTGGATAAAAAATTACTGGAAAAATA
>JAFRKG010000054.1 GCA_017431845.1 Methanosphaera sp.
ATAAATTTTCCTTTTTTCATGTTTCCTCCTTATAGATATTTTATGGAACTGGCATCAAAAATTATTATATCATTAACCATCTCTGCTAAGGTTAAATCATTACTACTACGCCATTTATTTAATGTTAAATATTGCCATATATCTTCGAATGTTATTTCCTTATATTTGGTAATACTTAATATTCTTTTTTTTACATTAAAGGCAGGTATTAGTTGTTGATATAATTCTTTAAGTGTTTGATATTCCATAAAATCACACCTTTATCTAATTATATAACAAATATACATTATTTTACAAGGTTATATTTGTAATATCATGAAATTTATTATATACTTAATTTAGGTGAGTTATGAAAAAGTTTACGATGATAGATGAAAATTTTATATGTGATAATTGTGGATATGAAGTTGAAAAATTAAATTATACAGCTAGAGATCACTGCCCTAATTGTCTTTATTCAAAGCATGTTGATATCATGCCCGGAGATAGGCAAAATAAATGTGGTGGATTAATGATACCTATTGGTATTGAGAAATATAAAAACACCTATAAAATTATTTATAAGTGCTCTAAATGTCATCAAATTCATAAAAACATTATGGCAAGTGATGATAATTATGATTTAATTATTAAACTTTCAGTTAGTGAAATCTAATTTTATTTATCAAATCAAATAAAAGTGGCATTATAATAATAACACCCGCTAACATTACTCCTACTATTATAATTACTGTTTTTAATTCTTTAGTAATTGTAATAGTATTTTTTTTAGTTGGATTAATGTTTTTGCTAACTTCTGGAGAATTAACATAATCAGGGGCCTTTTCCATATGATTATATCCACCATCAACATTTAAATCATTTATTGATGTTTCATTATAGTTTTGAGGTTCTATTTGGGTTTGATTATTATTATCTCCTATATTAAGTGCATTTATAGCATTATTGCCATTTTGAATTATTGGCGCAGTATTTTGTATAGCATTATTTACTACACTATTTGGTTGATTACTTACATTTGGTATTTCACTAAGATTATTATTTCCATTTGGAATAATATTATTAGCTGGAGGAATTGGATTTTGATTATTCCCAACAGGTTGTTGCATTTGTACTACTGGCTGTGCTGGCATAGGTGTTGCTACTGGTGTTTGTGTTGGTGGAATTACAGGAATACTATTTATATTCATCGGAGTAGTATTATTAAGATCCTGATTGTTATTCATATTTCCTCCTTTTACTGAACGTTATTATTTTGACCTTGCTGTGGTCCAAAAACAAAACCTACAGGTTGTGGAATTGTTCCAGCGGCTGGTTGTTGTTGTACTTGTCCTGCTGGTTGTGCTGGCATAGGTGTTGCTACCGGTGGAGCTACTGGTGCAGTTGGAATTGGTTATGGATTAGGTGCAGGCATCGTTGGATTAGGAATTATTCCTGGATTTATATTATTTATATTTTGTGGTTCCATCATTGGAGCTGGGGCAACAACTGGTTGATTAACCATTCCCATCGGCTCTACAGCAGGCGCTGTAATATTCATATTATCATTCATCGTTACTGGTTGTGGTGTAGGTTCAACTATTCCTGTAGGTGCTGCTATTGTAGTTGGTTCTGGCATTGGAAGTGGAGAAACAGGTGTTGTTTGTGATTCTGCCATAGGTTGAGGCCCTACTATTGGTTCCATTGGAGCAACTGGTGCTACAGCTGGTGTAGGCATTGCTATAGGTTGTGCTGGTGGAATATTTGGTTTTTGTTCGGATAAAGTTTGATAACTTGGAGCAGCTTCTACTGGTTCTGCAATATTAACAGGTGCTACCGGTTGTGGTATTGTTTCAACAATCCCTACTGGTCCTGCTAGTGTAGCTGGCTCTGGCATTGGAAGTGGTGCAATAGGTTCTGCCATAGGTTGAGGCGTTACAACTGGTTCCATTGGAGCTACCGGTGCTAATGGTGGTGCAGGCATAGGAGATGCCATGTTATTAACTGGCATTGGTTGCTGATTGTTTACTTGCATCGTAGTGTTTCCAGCCATATTATTTTGATTTTGATCTGGGATGCTATTTTGATTATTTTTAGTAGTCCCTCCTCTTTTTTTATCTGCCAAAAAGCCAATAATAGTTATAATTATTAGCACAATAACAATTATTATGTAAATATAATTGTCTAATAAGAAATCTTTTATATTCATATTAATCCTTCTCCTTTTTACTCTATACTATATATATGATATCATGGTTTTTATTTTTTTGCAATTATTTTCCTAAATCAAATTTTTCGGTGAAACTATCATCTACTTTTGATATAGCTTTTACTGATGTCTCAATAGATTGTTTATATTTTCCTTTTCTAAATAAATCTTCAGCCATAGTTAAGGCATCATCTATTTCTTTATAAGTTGTACGATAACGATTTCCGTATACGATTAAATCTTCACAAGTAATAACACTTTTAACAATGTCATTGGTTTTATTATATATTTTAAAGACTAAATCTCTAGCGGTATCAACTCTAATATTTAAAACTTTAATAACTATTGGTTTTTTATCTAATTCTTTAATTATTTCTCTAATAGCTTCTCCGGCTTCTTCTAATTCGATGAAATAATTATTAGGAATAACAGGTATACGATAATCTTTTAGTTTATTCTTAGATTGTACAAGTAGATTTTGAATCATATTTAATTGCTCTTTGGCTCTCGATTCATCATCTTTCATACTGGTAATTGATTTTAAACGATAGTCTAAATCATCTTGAAGTCTAGTAAGTCTATTATTAAGCCCATCTAATTCTTCAGATAGTCTTGAATAAGCAAATGTTCTTCCTTTTCCATGTTCAAATAATGTTTTATAATCTTCATTAATTTGTTCTAGACGTTTGTTGATATCCATAAATTTACTAATTTC
>JAFRKG010000055.1 GCA_017431845.1 Methanosphaera sp.
GGTAATGGACAAATAACAATAAACGACACCAGTAAAATAACACCATACATATCAACATACAATGGAACATACACATTAAAAGACACAAACATTACAAAAGCAAAAACAAACAACGGAAACCTAACAATACAAAACTCAACATTAAATAACCGTATAACTAATAATGGTACTTTAATTATTGGTGATGATTGTGTTTTAGGCGATAATTTCATGATTTATGCAGAAAGCAATAGTTCAATTTTATCTAACTTTACTAATATTACATGTTATATAACACAATACCGTGGAAATAATTTCACTATTGAGAATCAAACATTAAGTAAAGTAATATCTAATAATTACAATACTAATTTAACTATTATTGATTCAACAGTTAATGCACAAATACAAAACATGGGTATAGTAATATTTAAAAATTCAACGATAAATGCGAGTTTTATGCAGCAAACATATCAAGCAACACTTATTCTTAGTGATGATACTATTATAGGTGATAATTTCAGTATAAATCAAAACGGACAGATAGTTGCAAATGCTACAAATGAAAGAGCACCATATTTAAGTCGTCTTGATAACGGTACTGTAAGTAATTTAACTCTTAACAAGGTATATTATGGTACTAATTTAACGATGATAAATTCAACAAATAGTAGATCCACCAATTTAAATAATTCAACTGTTATTAATTCAACATTTACCCAACAATTACAATTAACAAATTCTACTCTAATCAATTCTACAATAATAGGTAATTTTATTACAAATGGAGAAGTATTTGTTGTTGATTCAATACTTGATTGTAATCTAACTAATAATGGTGTTTTAATAATTAATGATGATACAATTATAGGTGAAAATTTTAATATTAAAGTACTTGGTGAAATAATAATAAACGACACAAATAAAATAAATCCATATATTTCAGAATATTATAACAACACGACAATAGAAAATAAGATATTAACGGGTAATAAAATTAATAATGGTAATTTAACACTTGTTAATACTACAGTTAATAATCAACTTACAAATAATGGTAATTTAACACTTAACAATTCTATTATTAAAGGTAAAATTGTTAACAATGGAATTTTAACTATAGATGAGGATACAATATTTGATGAAAATGTGGAAATTACAGGTTATGGAATAATAATTACTGATAATATTACAAGAGTTTTACCATATCTTTCCACTATAAATGGAAATTATACTATTAAAGATGAGAATATAGATAAAATTTATAATTTTATTGGACAGATAACACTTGAAAATTGTAATATAACCGCTGGATTTGATAATAATTATGGTTTTTTAACTATTATAAATTCAAGCATAAATGTTGATGAAAGATATGATTACTGGCTTGAAAATAATGGCGTATTATTTATTGATTCTGATAGTGAAATAATCAATGGAAATATCACTAACTTAGGTCAAATTTATTATGATAATTTACCTGAAAATTATGTATATAACCCTAAAATTCATATAATTAATAATAAAACATTAAGTGTGTATTTTGGTCTTAGTCAAGATGTTTTAATTAATCCTGGAGATATTCTTGACTTCCAAGGAACAATAAACAAACCAAATGAAAATCATATCTTAAAAATTGAAAATGTTAATGTTATAACATCCACCAATGATGGAAGAATAGAAAATATTAGTCAAGTAACTTACAGAAATGCTAATGTAACCGGATTAACATTATTTAACACGCAATGTTTTATTCAATCTAATAGTACATGTGATAACATAACAAACATTGTAAATGATTCACGTATTGGAACAGGTTTAGGTCAAACAGCTATTAGTGGTGAAAATGTAACATTGAAAAACAGTTATATTTACACGCGTAATAATGGTGGAAGTAGTAGTGTTGTACTCCGTGCTAATTATTGTAATATTATAAATAATACAGTCGTTGGTGGTGGAGGAAATGGAAATCTCATATACTTAACAACATATGGAACAGTAGTAACACCAGGACAAAAAGTAAATCACCACAACAAAATATTAAACAACACCATAATAGGACCAGAAGAAGAATCAGGAGTATGTATCGGATTCTGTTTAGCAGGAAGTGATAACATATTCGATGGAAATATTATAAACTATACTGGTGGAGGAGTAGCTATCCAATGGGGTAGTGGACAAGACGGAGACTACTCAGAAGACAGTGCCATCATCACAGAAAACAACACAGTCAGCAACAACAAACTATACAGCGGATGCGGAATTAGCGGAGGAAACTATATCTATAACAATTATGTAGAATTAGGAGAAATATATGCTACTAACAATTCAATAATAACAAACAACACCTGTTATGACTTAGCAATCATGCGTACAAGCAATATTAAAATAGAAAACAACAATATCCTAAACCAATTATACACATATAATGCATTAAATGCAAATACTACAGTAACCAATAACAATATCAATAAGATTAACATAACCACAAATACATCAGACATAACATTCAAAACAAATAATATCACAGGACAAGTCAACATCGAAGGTAACAACATTAACTTCACAGAAAACAACATAACAAACAATGCAGAATACACCATCACGGGAAAAGGAAGCAACAATACAATTACAAACAACTACTTAGTAGCAAAAACCACATTTGGTGATGCATCAGTAAACCTTAACCCTGAAAGCAACACGATAGGAAACAACAAACCAAAAGAAAATATACTCATAATAGACACAACAACATTCACAGCAGGACAAACAGCCACAATCACAGCTAGCATATACAACGACGGAGAACTAGTAAACACGATAAACAAAGGTAAAGTAACCTTCAAAGTAAACGGTAAAACACTAAAAGACACTAATGGTAAAGTAATCTATGCAAAAGTAGTAAATGGTGTAGCTACAATCGAAAACTACGTTGTACCAGAGGACTGGGCAAAAGAAGGCACCAGTATACAAGCAGTATACTCAGGAAGCACACAGTGTGAAAAACTAACCAGCGAAAAAACAAACATAACAGTAGCAACTCCTGAAGCAGCACTCATCATAACCCCAATGACAAGTGACGTACAAACAGGAAGCACAGTAACACTTAAAGCTAAAGTAACGGCTGGTGACAAAGCAATCACTATCGGTAAAATTGTCTTTAAAGTAAATGGTAAAACAGTAAAAGACGCTAACGGTAAAGTTATCTATGCTAAGGTAGACCCTAATGGTGAAGCTAGTGTAGACTACACCATACCCGAATCCTTTAAAGCAGGAACTTACAACATTGAAGCTGTATTTACAGCATCAGGTTATGACAAACTAACAAGCAATACTACAATGACTGTTGTAAAATCATAAAAATATATACTCATACAAGCAATTTACAACATATCATCCTTTTAATTGTATTGGATATAACTTAATAATAAACTATAAAATAATTAGTTTGAAGTGGAGATTACACTTCTCCACGATTTATCTTTTTTTATTAACAAATTTCATCTAAATCAATATTATACTTAGTATTAGTCCATTATCCCATTAGTACTGGTATTACAACTGATGGTAAATTATTAAATAGTCTAATTTAATGATATAATATCGAACATACCTCTTAATAAACGATAAAATTTAATGAATATTTAGCTTCGCTATACTCCCATATAACGAAGAGAAAATTTTAAAAAATTTAATTTTTAAAAAAGAGACTTCTACCTAGTTCAAATTGTTTTTGAAAATATTAACAAAATAGAATAAATTTATAAAAATTATTTACGAAGTTCAATTAGATTTTGAACCAAATAATACAAGAAAGATATTGTTCAAAATAATTTTGAATTGAAACCTTTATATAGTATGGACAATAGATAATAATATAGAGTTCAAAATCAATTTGACCTCTAACATAGGTGCCTGAAAAATAATAAAAATCACATATGTGAAGGAGTTGTGAACATGGAAAATGAAATAACTATTAAAAAATTAGGTGAAATTGCAGATGTAATCACAGGAGTTAGACTTACAAGGTTTGAAAAAGGTAAAACCATACCCCAACAAGCAATTATCCATAAATCAATAACCGATGAATATACAGAGATTATCCCAGAAATAGTAGAAGCCAATCAAGAAATAGATAATAAATATTTAACTCAAGAAAACGACATCATCTATAAATTACAAGGTACTCCCCTAGGTAAACGAATAACAAATGAAACTGGGTTAATAGTAAGCCATTCCTTCGCAATAATTAGAACTAAAGATGCATATAGCCCAACATATCTAGAAAACTTCCTACAATATCCGACAATACAAAAAACATTACAAATCATAGCAAATGAAAGTATGATTCCACAAATAAATACCAAGACACTGAAAAACCTAAAAATAATCTTACCAAACAGTGAAAAACAGGAAGAATATGCTAAAATTGCAAATTTGATTGATTTAAGAATAAAAACCAATCAAAAACAAATAATGAATGATAAAAATATGAAAATATCAATAATTAATAAAATAATTGGTGATAACCATGACTAAAATAACCTTTGAAGAATTATTCCTCAATGAATCTGAAGTATTACGACGTAGCTTAGATTTGAATGAATATAAAGAGCTAGTGTTAAAACTAATCTTCTTTAAACATGTAAATAACCTATTTGAAAAAAGATTTAAAGAATTATTGGATGAAAATGAAGGATTCGAAGAAGACCCTGACTTTTACCTTGGAGAAGGGATAGATTATATACCTAAAAATGAAAGATGGGACACTTTAGTTAATACTCCAAATACCTTCGATCAATGCAATCTTATCGAACGAGCCATACAACATATATGCTATCCCAAACTTAAGATAACCAACAGACCAACATATGCAAATAAAACCATAGAACCCATTTTGAGTAGACTAATAACATTACTAGCACAAATAGATATCACCGATACAATCACTCTACCAAAAACATTCGATGATTGTTTGAAAGCAATATCAATACAGGAAGCAAAGATATCTGGAGAATTTTATTCCCCAACATCAATTGTAGATTCATTAATAAACATAGTACAGCCAAATGAAGGAAGAGTATATGATCCATGCTGTGGAAGTGGTGGAATATTCGTACAATCATCAAAATTTATAGAAACACATAGTGGAAATATAAATGATATCTCCATGTATGGACAAGAAATCAACATTACAACATGGAAAATAGCAAAAATGAATATCAAAATACACGACATCGATGTGGACTTGGGAGAACAACCCATGGATACATTCAGTAATGATTTACACCCAACACTTAAAGCAGATTACATAATTGCTTGTCCACCATTTAATTTAAGAAATTGGGGACAAAATAAACTGAAAGATGATTCAAGATGGAAGTATGGACTACCACCAAAAGGTAACGCAAATTATGCATGGATGCAACACATGATACACCATCTTTCAAGTCGTGGAAAAATAGGATTAGTACTAGCAAATGGATCGTTATCATCCACCACAAGTGGTGAAGGAAAAATAAGACAAGCTATAATAGAAGATGACTTAGTTGATGCAATAATCACATTGCCAACACAATTATTCTATTCAACAGGGATACCGGTAAGTCTATGGTTTTTAAACAAAGACAAAACACAAAAAGGAAAAACACTATTCATCGATGCCCGAGAACTAGGAACAATGGTAACACGTAAACAACGTGAACTAACAGATGAAGACATCCAACTAATGGCAGACACATACAACAAATACACAGAAGGAACACTAGAAGATGAAAAAGGATTCTGCAAAGTAGCAACAATTGATGACATTAAAGAACAAGACTACCTGTTAACTCCCGGAAGATATGTGGGATTTAGACCAGAAGAAGATGATTATGATGTGATTAATCTTAACCAATTACGTAAAACGAATAAAGAAAATCAAAATAAGATAAATAAATTAAATAAAGAGATTGAAGAGTTATTGAATCAGTTATAACTTCTCTAATATCTCTTTTTTCATGAGGGTGATTTGTATGAAGTATATTATAAATGCATTTAGTACTAAAATGATTAAAAAAGGTTCAAATTTATCTATAAACGTGAAGATGGTATTTGAAGATGAAGTATTAAGAGAAAAGGATAATTGTATATCCGTTGTTGGTCACCATAATTTAGCAGAGCACTTGGGTATTCCTAGAAATAGGATTAGTATAATGTTAGAAAAAGGAGATATTGCATACTTAATAGAAAGTAGTAAGTTTAATAATCATGTTAGTTATTATTATAAAAAATTAACTGTAATATAACGGGTGGTAATTATGAGATATGTAACAGATCATTTCACATTAGATATGATAAGGGATCCTTCATACACATTAACTCCAAAATGTATTAAAAAACAGGTATTTAAGAAAAATATTAAAAATGCAAAAAGTAGCATTACCTCAAAAATTATAGCAAATATGCTACATAAACCAATTGATAAAATACCACTAGAACTTAAGAGAGGAGATGAAGTATATGTGGTAACAAGTGACTTTGGAAGAAAGCATTCATGTGAATATACTCACAATAATGAATTTAGATTCGAAGTAGTTATTATAAGTTAGTTTAAAAAAATAATAATATAGAAATAAACAGAAATTCTTAAATTTCATCAAATAATAAAAAGGGGATACTATGGTGAATACAAAATATCAAGAAAATAATTTTGAAAATGCTATTCAAGAATTATTTGAAGAATTGGATTATAATTGTTATTGTTATAAAACTGAAAAATACACAAAAATAATACGAGATGAACACAATCCATTTTTTATGAGTGATTTGGAAAATATTTACAACATTAACAAAGAAGTACCTGAAGAAGCTATTGATGATGCATTACACACTATTCAAACTTTAGAGGCTGGTAGTCTTGAAAGTAAAAATGATAAATTTATGGATTTTCTTCAGAATGGTGTTAAAGCAGAGTATATTGTAGATAATGAAAGTAGAGGAGAAATTGTTAAATTAATAGACTTTGATAACATTGACAATAACCAATTTACAGCTATCAGACAATGGACTGTAATAGACAAAGAAACAAAAATCCCAGATATTGTTGTATTTATTAATGGATTACCACTTGTAGTTATTGAATTGAAATCACCTAGTAGAGAAGAAGTTGATACTAGTGATGGATATCATCAAATAAGAAATTATATACAGGTAATTCCCACACTTTTTTATTACAATGTTTTTTGTGTGATTAGTGATCAAGCGATGTCTAAAGCAGGCACAATTACTGCTAATGAAGATAGGTTCATGGAATGGAAAAGTGTAGATGGAAACTATGAAAACACACAATATGCATCATTTGATGTTCTATTTGAAGGTATGTTTGAAAAATCAAGACTATTGGATATTATAAAAAATTTCACACTATACTCTAATACACCTACAGAAAAAAAGAAAATATTAGGAGGATACCACCAATATTTTGGAGTTAAGAAAGCAGTCCAACGAACGTTAGATGCTATAGACAAAACAGGAAAAGCTGGAGTATTTTGGCATACACAAGGTAGTGGTAAATCATTATCCATGGTTTTTTATGTTCATCTTCTTGAGCAAATACTAAATCACCCAACATTTATCATATTAACTGATAGAAATGATTTAGATAATCAATTATTTAATCAATTTATTAAATGTGAAAGTTTTTTACGACAGAAAGCAGTACAAGCAGAAAGTAGAGAAAACTTAAAAGAATTATTAAATAATCGACAATCTAATGGTATTTTTTTCACAACAATACAAAAATTTGAAGAAACAGACGAGCCATTTAGCAATAGAAGTGATATTGTAGTTATAGCTGATGAAGCACATCGTAGCCACTATGGATTTACTGAAAAAGCAGTTCATACAAAAAGAGGTGTTGAACTTAGAGTAGGTACTGCTCGTAAAATAAGAGATGCCTTACCCAATGCCACATTCATAGGATTTACAGGAACTCCTATATTTAAACGAGATAAAAATACAATCGAAGTCTTTGGAGAATATATCGATATTTATGATATGACTCAATCTGTAGATGATAAAGCTACTGTACCAATACATTATGAAAGTAGAGTTGTTAAATTAAATTTTGATGAAGAAATCCTAAAAGAACTTGACAATAGATATGAAGAATTATCTTTAAAAGCTACAGAATATAATATAGAACGAAGTAAAAGACAAATGAGCCGTTTAGAATCAATACTTGGTGATGATACTACTATAGATACATTATGTAAAGATATGATTTATCATTACGAAAATTTCAGACAATATGAAGTAGTTGGAAAAGCAATGTTTGTAGCATATAACAGAGATATTGCAATAAAAATATATAAAAAAATATTAGATTTACGTCCCGAATGGAAAGATAAAATTTATGTTGTAATGTCCTCATCTAACAACGACCCAGAAGAGTGGAAAGATATTATTGGAACAAAATCATACCAACAAGAATTAGAAAATAGATTCAAAGATCCAGAAGACCCATTTAAAATTGTTATCGTGCGTGATATGTGGTTAACAGGATTTGATGTGGAATCATTATCTACAATGTATATTTATAAACCAATGGATGGGCACAACCTAATGCAAGCAATAGCTAGAGTAAATCGTGTTTTTCCTGGTAAAGAAGGAGGTTTAATAGTAGATTATATAGCAATTGCTTCAGCACTTAAAAAAGCAATGTCAGAATACACAGTAAGAGACATACAAAATTTTGGAAACATGGATGTGTCAGAAAAAGCATATCCTGAATTTCTTACTCAACTATCCATCTGTCATGATTCAATATATGGTTATGATTATTCATTATTCTTCAATGGAACTCCATTACAATGTTCGAAAGTATTAACTGGTGCAGTGAACTTTATTGAAGAAAAAAATAAAAAAGAAGGTATTGATGAATTTTTAAGACAAACACTTAAACTTAAACAAGCACTTAGTTTATGTAGTAGCGTAGCAAAAGAAGAAGAAAGAATTGATGCAGCATTCTTTGAAGCGATACGAGGTATTCTTATCAAAATTGAAAAAAGTGACCAATTATCAATTAAACAAATAAATGAACAAATAAATGAACTACTTAAACAATCAATAAAAAGTGACGGAGTAATCAACATATTCTCTGATGTCGGAGAAGAAGTTTCAATATTCGATGAAAAATTCCTCAGCAAACTACAACAACAACCTGAAACAAACATAAGCATTAAATTATTAGAAAAATTATTAAATGATGAAATTAGAGGATATAAACGTAAAAACATTATTAAATCAGAAGAGTTCAGCAAACTTCTTAAAAAATCGATGAATAAATATATTAACGGACATATAACCAATGAAGAAGTAATACAAGAACTTATAGAATTAGCAAAAGAAATTAAACGAAAACAAGAAGAAGGAAATGAATTAGGATTAAATGAAGATGAAGAAGCATTTTATTACGCAATAGTAAAACCAGAAGGAATTAAAGATTTTTATACAGATGACACCCTTATTAAAATGACACAAGAGTTAACAGATAAACTGCGAAAGAACCAAACAATAGATTGGAGAAAAAAGAAAAAAGCCAGAGCAAAAATGAAAATGATTATAAAAAGTTTATTAAAAGAATATGACTATCCACCTAAAGGTAGAGATGAAGCAATGGAATTTATAATTAGACAATGTGAAAATTGGGCAGATAATTTAACAGAAATATAAAGGTGAGTAATAATGGTTAAAGAAAACACACAAGAAATTGGATTTGAAAAAGAAATATGGGCCGCAGCAAATGCACTAAGAGGTAATCTAGATGCATCAGATTATAAACATATAATACTAGGATTAATCTTCTTAAAATATATATCAGACAAATTTGAAGAAAGATATGATGAATTAATAGAAGATGGAAAAGGATTCGAAGAAGATCCTGATTTTTATGAAGGTGAAGGAGTATTTTATGTACCAAAAGAAGCTAGATGGAAAGTAATTGAAGAACATTCATTTAAAGCAGATAATGGAAAAACCATAGATGAAGCTATGAGAAAAATAGAAGAGAATAATCCCGAACTAAAGGACGTCCTCCCAATAAAATTCTCAAACAAAGATATAAACTCAAAAAAATTAGGTGAAGTCATAGATATCTTTAACAACATTGAAATGTCAACTAAAGGAGATAAAAAAGACATACTTGGCCGTACATATGAATATTGTCTAGGACAATTCGCAGAACAAGAAGGTAAAAAAGCTGGAGAATTCTATACCCCCGCATGTATTGTAAAAACAATTGTAGAAATATTAAAACCATTTGAAGGACGCATATATGATCCATGTTGTGGCAGCGGTGGAATGTTTGTTCAATCATCCAAATTCATTGAAAAACACAGTGGAAACATAGATGCAATCTCAGTTTATGGTCAGGAATCTAATTCAACCACATGGAAAATGGCAAAAATGAACCTAGCAATTAGACAGATAGAAGCAAATTTAGGAGAACATCCTGATGATACTTTCCATAACGATTTACACCCTTTAATTAAAGCAGATTATATAATGGCAAACCCTCCATTTAACCTTAAAAATTGGGGACAAAATGAACTAAAAAATGATAAAAGATGGAAGTATGGAATACCACCAAAAGGTAATGCAAATTATGCCTGGATGCAACACATGATACATCATTTATCAGCACATGGAAAAATTGGATTAGTACTAGCAAATGGATCGTTATCATCCACCACAAGTGGTGAAGGAAAAATAAGACAAGCCATAATAGAAGATGATTTAGTTGATGCAATAATTACACTACCTACACAACTATTCTACACAACAGGAATACCAGTAAGTTTATGGTTCATAAACAAAAATAAAAAACAAAAAGGTAAAACATTGTTCATAGATGCACAAGAACTAGGAACAATGGTAACAAGAAAATTACGAGAACTAACAGATGAAGACATCCAACTAATGGCAGACACATACAACAAATACACAGAAGGAACACTAGAAGATGAAAAAGGATTCTGCAAAGTAGCGACATTAGACGAAATAAAAGAACAAGATTACATACTCACACCAGGAAGATACGTAGGATTCAAACCAGAAGAAGACGATGGAATACCATTTGAAGAAAAAATGAAAACACTGACAACAGAACTAGACGAACTATTCGAAGAATCACACAGATTAGAAGAAGAAATAAAAAGTAACCTAACAAAAATAGGATACTACCAATAATACCAAATCTTTATTTTTAGAGGTGTTATGAATGAATTTTAAAAATGGTCAAATGATTCCTTTAAAAGATTTAACAAATAGAGTTAAAGTAGGTTTTGTTGGTTCGTGTAATAATGATTATTGTAATTCTGATGAAGGATATCCTATGATTAGAACCACAAATCTTACTAATTCCGGAATTAATTTATCCAATCTAAAATATGTTACAAAAGAATTCTATGAAAAATATGAAAAATCTCAATTACATTATGGTGATATTTTAATAGCAAGACATGGAAATAATGGGTTAGCTTCTCTATGGACTGAAAATTTTAAAGCTCAATGTTTGAATGTAGTTATAGTTGAAACAAATGATGAAATAGCTGATAAATATTTTTTATATTATATGATTAATAGTATTCATGTTCAAAAACAATTGAAGGCCATGGTTGGTGGTTCTGTTCAAGGAGTTGTGAATACTAAAGATATTGCTGATGTTTTAATTCCTTATTATGATTTAGATACCCAAAGAAGATTAGTGGATACTTTAAGAAAAATAGATCAAAAAATTGAACTAAACACTAAGATAAACAATAATTTACTTGAATTATCAAATATTATATTCTTAAATAAATTTAAAGATTTCAATAAATATAAAGAAGAAGATTTAAAATATACAGAAATAGGATTTATCCCACATAACTGGGATCTTTTATCATTAAAAGAAATATCAGATGTAGCGATTGGTAAAACACCTCCGAGAAAAGAACAAGAATGGTTTTCCACAAATCAAAATGATATTAAATGGGTATCAATTAAAGATTTAGGAAATTCCGGAACTTTTATATTTGAGACATCCGAATATTTAACAGAAGAAGCTATCGATAAATTCAATGTTAAAATGATTCCAAAAAATACGGTGTTATTAAGTTTTAAACTTACAGTAGGCAGAATAGCAATAACAACAGAAAACATGGTGACTAATGAAGCAATTGCCCATTTTATTTTAAATGAAGATAATAATATTTCAAAAGAATATTTATACTTATATCTAAAAAATTTTAATTTTGAAAGTTTGGGTAGTACTTCTTCAATAGCCAAAGCTATTAATTCAAAAATAGTAAAAGAAATTCCAGTAATTATCCCAAATAAGAATGATATTCAGGAATTCAATTTAATTGTTCAACCAATCTTTGAAACAATCTATAAAAATCAATTAGAGATAAATAAATTAACTAATCTTCGTGACACATTATTACCAAAACTTATGTCTGGTGAGATTGATGTTTCTGAGATAAATTTTGATTTAGAATAAAAGCCTGAAAAACAATATTAACAAATAACCATAATTAACAAGGCGAATGAAATGAATAAACAATATAAAATAATTTCAATAATTATAATAATCTTACTAGTAATAGTAGGAGTATATGGTTATATAAATTATAAAAATGAAATGGAAAATAATGAATTCAAGGAAATCCTGAAAAATGCTAGTGATATAGAAAATATAACCGATAAATCATATACTGAAATGTATAGTGGTAAATCCATAGGGATAGATGAATATTTAATATTTGCAAAATCAAATGTGGAGAACACCTCAAATGAACTGGATCTTTTAATAATATTTAAGAATAAAACTTCCAATCAAACACAAAAAGAATTTTTAGAAAATCAAATAAATAGATTAGAAAAAGAAAATATAGAACATAAAGATGATTTAGATATAGGTGAACAATATAAACGGTATTTAAATGGTGAAATAACTGCAAACAAATATAATGAAATTCTAGAAAAATCCACTGAAAATCATGAACAAATAAATGATGAAATATCTAAGATTAAAGAAGATACAATGGTATTTATTGACAATCATCCAGATTTAAAATCTGTTCTTGAAGAAATTGATGTTGATGAAGATTTCTATTTGAATGAAAAAGGTGGAACAACAGGTGATGGAAGAGTATATTTTACTAAATAGACAACACCCACTAAATATTATCAGATTATTAATGATTATCATTTACTAGTAATCAAATCAATGATAACATTAAATTATATTTTTTTTTAATTATATTATAACTATTGTTATATTTTTTATTGATAAAAATTATTGTTTATTAAAGAGTAAAATAAATATAGTTTATGATATGAATTTTCTATGAGAATTCTTCACATTATTCTGATTAACCATTGCATAACCCATAGTAGTATCTATCTGCACATGACCTAGTAATTTTTGTACATGTTCAATAGACATACCTTTATCAATAGCCATAGTCGCCAGAGTTCTTCTAAACTTATGAGGATGAACCCTCTTATTAATATTTGATTTAACTCCCAACTCTCTAATTCTTGTCTCAACACCAGTTATACCGAGACGTTGATGTGGATTATTTAATGTTACAAATAAAGCCGGATTATCATCATCTCTAGATTTAATATAATCCAACAAATGAATTTTAGTACGGGCATCAAAATAAACTATACGCTCACTTTCACCTTTACCAAAGACAACACATTCTCGTTCATAAAAATCAATGTCATTGATATTTAAATTTACAAGTTCTCCCACACGTACACCAGTAGATATTAATAATTCTACCATTGCAAGATCTCTTTTTTCATCACATACATCCCTAATTTTCTCCAAATCCTCATCAGTTAAAGTATCTTTAATTACACGACCCTGTTTAACCTTATGTATTCTTTTTACAGGATTTTTAATTATATAATCTTCATCTTCAAGCCATGAAAAAAAGCTTGAAAAAATCCTACGAATATTATCCAATGTGACTTTAGAAGAATTACGTTCCTTTCTATGATTAGATAAATACTCCCTTATATGATCCGTAGAAACATCTAAAACATCCATATCAACCTTCTTTAACATTAACTGTATCGTACTTTTATAATAATTAACAGTTTTTTTAGAACAACCCTCCACCTCCTTAGCAGCTAAAAATAAATTCAACAACTTAGAATTATGATTCACATAATTATCATCATCAAACTTCTTAAGTTCTATCTGTTTTACATTATCAAAACAATCCAATAACGTTTTAAACAATAAATTCTGCTGTTTATCATCCAAATGTTCTTTCATTCTATTTTGTATATCAGTAATTAATTTAGTTTTCATAGGTAATAATCTGTAAAAAAAGAGGCAATAAATATTCGGATAGAAATAGAATTATTGTTTATCTTTTTATTTAATTCAATTTTTTGATCAATTGAAGATAAAATTTTTACAATTTTACTTTGTATAAATGTATTTGGATATTCAATTGAAATTTTTTTAATATTTTTTATAGGTAGTTTTTTTTGTACAGCTCCGACTATACCTTGTTGAATTTCGTTTTTTCCTATGGGTGAACTTAAATAATAATATAAATAATCATTAGTTATTTCTTTTAGTTCTGTTATTTTAACACAATTTTCAGTTAAATTAGCATTATTTAAAGAAGATCCTATCATATTTATATTTCCAATAGTTCCAACTATTGAAATAATTATATCATTTTTATTAACATAATAATTTGAAATAATATTATAAGTGTCTTCTCCAATATATTCAAACGTTTCATCTAATTCTATTACTTTATCGTTACACATATCTTTGACTTTTATATAAGGATGTAATGTTTTACTATCAGTTAAAGAATGATTTTTGGGTAATCTTTTACCTCCTTTTATAATAGATATATCACCTAATTTACTTTTTTTCATTTTATTTCATCCTCGGAAATATAAATAAAGATTTAGAATATAAAAATATGATAACTCCAAACTCAAGTTTGATCTTTCAATTATTCCTTTAATCTACATCATTATAAAAATATTTTGAAAACAATAATTTATTCAACTTAGGGAAGTTAATATTTAAAAGATGGTTTGTAGATTTTGAATTTCCAAATAAAAATAACAAACCATATAAATCAAATAAAGGAGAGTTTAAAGAGTCTGTATTAGGAAAAATACCATCACAATGGAACATAGATAATTTAGGTAATTATTTGAAAGTATCACGAGGGTTATCATATAAAGGTAAATATTTAGATGAAGGTATTCCTCTAATAAATTTAGGAAATATTTTACCTAATGGAGAATTTAGGGATGAAAAATTAAAATATTATTCTGGAGATTACCAAGAAAAGCACGTGATTAAAGAAGGAGATTTAGTAGTGGCTAATACTGATTTAACACAAGATCGATTAGTCATAGGAAGTCCAATAATTATTCCTAATTTAAATGCTGAACATATGATTTTTTCACATCATTTATATAAATTATCTGATTTAAAATTACCAAAACAATTTATTTATAATAATTTAATGGACTCCAGATATAATTACATGGTAGGTAGTGTAGCAACTGGAACTACTGTTCTCGCTTTACCTAAAACTGATCTTGAAAAATATCCAATAATTATTCCAGAGAAAGAAATTCTATTTAAATATGAAAAGATTATGGAGAATATTCAAAAAGAAAAAGAAAAAATATATTATGAAAATAAAAAACTTATGCGTCTTAGAGATACATTACTTCCCAAGTTGATGTCTGGTGAGATTGATGTTTCTGGTATAAATTTTGATTTAAAAATAAAAACAATATTTTTTTACTTCGTTATACGTGCCTATTACGTAGAAAAATAAATGCTTAACTTTTTTATTTTTTCTCTTCGTTAAGCATGTATATAACGAAGAAAAATTATAAAAATAATACATAAAATTATCCAAGTCCTTACTTACCCACACCACGACAAATTCATCATGTGTACGAATCTTATAAAGAGAATTATGATATTCACCCATATCAACCACTACATCCACCAGTATTTCCTCAAGGCTATCATCCTCACTGTAATCCCTCCAAACAACTTCATTAACATATTTCTTATCATCATCATTTACCATCATATATCCTCCCAATACATGATTATTTTATTAAAATTTTTTTAATCTACATTCTTCTTAAACACGTCATAGTCATATATGAATTCAGCGTCACTCTTGGTAATCTCACCCTTATAATGTATAGGTACAGCAATCTAATCTTCACTTCATCCATCTTCTTATCCAAATGATAACAACCTCCCACGTCACGACACCGGCCATCAGCCAATCGAATAACATAAAGATTATATTTCACCTGCCAACGTTAAACTTCTTCTCCACAACCATGCCCTCAATAGTGTACCCCTTGACGCTCAGGACTCCAAGCACTAATATTAACATATAATCCAACCCTCATCCACTAGAAGAAGATTGGCCATTAGCATTTAAAATATCCTATAAATGTGCCACATACACCTAGCACACAATTATTAGTTACTTGTTTCTTGTAAACAGTATAATAGTAAATGTATGAAAACTAGGGGAAAAACCACCACGAATAAAAAAAATTACGCCATAACAAGCAAAATAACACCCAAAAAACAATACCAACCGGGAAAAGAGTAAAAAAAATAACCAAATACATATAAATAATAATATACAAAATAGATATCAAGCTTTAATCAATTCAATAAAGACTCATATTATAAAATTGAATAAAGCACAAAAAAACTA
>JAFRKG010000056.1 GCA_017431845.1 Methanosphaera sp.
ATCAGATGGACACACAGAAACGTACTAAAACAAAACACCCCACTAAACTACAACACAACATATAACTAAAAATAACAAAGATATTATCAAAAAATCAACTAAACACACTAGAAAAAAACAACCCCAGAATCAACAACAACTGATAAGATAAAAAAAAAATGAATATCTGAAAATATACTATAAAAATTATATTCAAAGCGTGTTTAACTTAAAAAAAATAGTAATAAGGTGGATTACAGTTCCACCAATAATAATAAAAGAGAATTTTTTTAGTATCCATACCAGTAGTTATATCGTTCTGTTTCACTCATTTTACAGTATGTAATATCCGCCTTAAATGGCGTGTATCCACTTATTAATGAAGTTTCTGCTACCGTTTTGTATGTTGGATTAACAGTTCTGGTGATAATGTTACCTCTGCTGTTTTTGAAATAAAATTTCACTTTAGATAATTTATTAACTGGAGCATAATCTAAACCCCTAGCATCAATCTCAGCATACACTCCTGGATCATACTGGCCATAGTATGTCACGTAATGAGTACAAAATGGGTCACCATTAATGTATTTTGTAACCGAATTTTTATTTATTGGTAAAGTAACAACTTTGTATTTGTCTGTTACTGTAAAAGATTTTTGAACAGATGATCTGATATAGTTAACATTTCCATTGTACGATACTGTTACTTTGTTTGTTCCAGGAGTTGTTGTTTTATATTTATAAGTGTATTTTCCGTAATTGTCTGTTTTTGTCTTGTATTGTTTTCCGTTTATGTTTAGTATTAGTTGTGTGTTTTTTAGTATTTTTCCTGTTTCGTCTGTGAATTTACCCGTGATTGTCACAGTATTGCCCTTGTTTACAGTTGATATGTTGTTTATTGTTATCCTGGTTTTTTGTTGTTCTATCTTTGTTTTCTGGTTTGATTTAATGTTAATCTGTACATTATTTGCTTTGTTGTATACTGCTCCGCCGTATCTGCTATATTTGTATTTTGTTTGTGTGACACTTATTTTAGTGTTTTGTCCTTTGTCACATACAAAATTGTACCTGTTACTAGCACTATTGTAGTTGAATGTTCCGGTTATTATACTTGCTTTAGATTTTTGGTTGTATACTGCTCCGCCATATGTGGCATGGTTATTGGTGAAATTACTGTTTACTCGAATAGTTCGTGCTTCACTATCTATGAAGATAGCTCCTCCTCTTGGCGCTGTATTGTTTGTGAATTTAGCTGATATTTTAATTTTCCTGTTTGTTTCATAATTTTTTTCTATTATTGCTCCGCCGTACTTGCTTGCCTTGTTATTGTTAAATTTTGTGCCCTTTATTGTTAATGTTCCACTATTGTATAGTGCTCCACCATTTTGTGCTTTATTATTGTTTATTTGGCTGTTACTGATTGTCATAGTTTCTTCATTATCGATAGCACCACCATCTGTTGCCGTATTACTGTATAGTTTAGTGTTGGTTATGGTTAGTTTTCCATAATTTATTATTGCAGCACCATATGTTGCCTTGTTATTGTGTAATTTGGAATCTTTGATGATTAGTGTTGCACTGTTGTGTATGGCTCCTCCGGATGATTCTGCTTTATTATTGTTTAGGTTACACTTGGTTATGGTGAGTTTACCAGTATTACTTATTGCACCTCCTTCAAGTGAATAGCAGTTGATTATATTCAGATTTTTTATGGTTGCGGTGGTTCTTGATGGAATATTCAGGAATTGGTATTTCTTGTTTCCAGATATTGTTTTACTATTACCATTTATTGTAAGTTTAGTAATTTTGTTGTTTATTATTGTGTCTTCAGTTAGTTTTATGTTGGATTTTATGTTAAGGGTTAGTGTTTCATATTCATCGCTGGTTAGTGTGTCGTATAGTGTTTGGTAGTTGTTCACGTTTATTGTTTTACTTGCTTTTTTAGTTGTCTTGTTAAGGGTGTTTTGTTTTTTTATTTCTTTATTATCTTGTTTTATTTGTGTTTCCATGTTTTTTGTTATGCTTTGTTCTTTTATGTTCATAGTGTCTGTACTTGGCTGTGTATTGTGTGTTGTAGTATCTGCGGATATTTCTGTTGCACTTGCAATTCCTACAAGCAGTAACGTTAATATTAGTAGTATGAATAACTTTTTATTGATTTTGTTAATCATTATTGGTCCTCCTTTTGTATTTTATTTATTCTATATTTATTGGTTTATTATTTCTTTTAATATAATTTTATTGTTGATTTACGGTATCGGTGTATGTGTAATTAGTTAAACTGTGCTACATTTAAGTGTTTTTTATAGGCTAGAATTAATTGTCTTATACAATCATTTATTATTATATAATGTTGTAACTACTTTAGAAAAATAAAGTATTAAATAGAAAATGTGATTTCTACAAAAAAAATAAGTTAAAAAGGGGGGGGGATTAGTTAAAATCTGATTTATTTTACTTTGAATATGGTTTTAGCATTACTTGTCTTGTAGTTTTTGTTTCCAGGGTATATTACAGTTACTTTAATGCTTCCTTTATTGCTTGCTTTATAGTTATAAGTGTATACTCCTTTACTATTGGTTTTAGCTGCTACTGTTTTCGTGTTAATCTTGATTTTTATCTTAGTGTTTCTGAGTATTGTTCCCCTGTTGTCTGTTAGCTTACCTGTTATTTTAACTGTTTTGCCCTTGGTGGTTGTGCTTATCTTGTTGACTGTTAGTTTGGTTGCTCTTGCAACGGTTTTGAATGTTGTCTTCTTGGTAACTGTCTGGTAGTACTTGTTTCCAGGGTATGTTACTGTCACAGTACTTGTTCCTACCTTATTGGCTGTGATTATTGTTTTGTATATTCCTTTGTTGTCTGTTTTGGTGTTGTATATTTTGTTGTTTACTTTTATTTTGATTTTCGCATTTTTTATTATGTTATTGTAATTGTCTTTGAGTTTTCCTGTGATTGTTACTTTTTGTTTGTATTGTTTTTGTTTGTATGTTGGTATTGTGAGTTTGGTTTTGCTTGCAGATACTTTGAATGTGGTTTTATTTGTTGTTTTTTGGTAATCTTTGTTTCCTTTATAAGTAACGGTTATGTTATTTGTACCTATTATTGATGCTTTAATCAAATATTTATAGATTCCTTCGTTATTGGTTCTTGTGTTGAACGTTTTGTTGTTTACTTTTATTTGTATTGTGGCGTTTTTGATTAGTTTTCCATTTTTGTCTTTGAGTTTTCCCGTGATTGTTACTTTTTGTTTGTATTGTTTTTGTTTATATGTTGGTATTGTTAGTCTGGTTTCTGTTTGGTTATCATTTACTATGTTGTCTGCTATGTAACAATTTTTTAATGTTTCTATTTGTCCTGGGTAGTAGGTGTTTGTAAAGTTTACATTGTTTTCTAAAGTAAGTGGAGTATTATTAACTAGAATGTTATTGTTTGTTATTGTGGAATTTATTAAATTGTTTTGTATGAATCTGTTCTGTATGATGTTGATTTTTGTTGCATTGTTGTATATTGCTGATCCGTTAAGTGCATTGTTTTTTATGAAAATGTTAGATTTGATTGAGTTTTTTGTGTAATTATGTCCAAATACTGCTATTGCTCCTCCGGATTCGTTTGCACTATTTTCTTTAAAAGTATTATTTGTAATTGTTATATTGTTTGCTGTGCATACTGCACCACCATCTTTTGCACTGTTTTGATAAAAAAGATTATTTTCTAATATTAATTTATTACTGTCTACTGCACCACCAGACTCATATGCCTGATTTTTTTCGAAAGTGGAATTAATTATTTCCAAATATTTAGTATTGCATATTGCACCACCATACCATGCTTTATTATTCTTAAATGAGCAGTTACATAGGTATAAATATTTCTCATTGTATATTGCTCCACCCATTGAATATTCATATGGAACTTGATTATTGTCAAATATTGTGTTATATATAGACATGTTGTTAAGATTTCCAATTGCTCCACCAAAATTAACAAGAGCCATGTTATTTTTGAAAATTGAATTATTGATTACTGCATTTCCCTCATTTTCTATTGCTGCGCCAGACCATGTTACCTGATTATCAATAAATGTGGTGTTATTAACTGTTAAATTAGCATGATTATAGATGGCTCCACCAATGCCCTCGTCGACCAGGTTATTGCCTAATATTGAATCATAAATGGACAGATTTCCATAATTTATGATTGCATTCATCCAAAGACTACTGTATTTTAGAGTCACGTTTTCTAATATTAATTCACCATAATTTGAGAAGGCTCCATAAAAACTATCAGGTTGAAAGCCATAATCGTATAGTTCCAAGTTTTTAATATTAACACAACTTTTATTTGAAATATTTAGAAACGAATGTTTATGATATGCGTTAAATTTTTTGTTGTTTCCATTGATAGTTAAATGGGATATTGATTCGCTGAGTGTTACTGATTCAATGAATTTAATGTCTGAATTTATGTTAATTGTTAGATTATCATACTTGTCACTTGTTAATATGTTTTTTAGTGGTTTAAAATAATTTACAGTATATGTGTTACTTTCAGTTTTATATTTTTTATTGGATTTGTTTTCTTTATTTATGGATACTTCTTCTTTTTTGGGTATTATATTAGTATTATCCATTTTTTTAATTGTTTTATCGTTCAGTGCTACTTTTTTTTGTGTTGTATCAGTATTGCTTGTATCATTGGATACTTTTGTTGCATTTACTGCACTGGTTAGTATTACTGTAACTAATAACAACAATAAAATGGCTTTAATATGTTTGTTATTCATTTTAATCAACTAATTTTCTTTATATACTATAATATATAATGTTTAGTTTTATATAATAATTTATGTCTGTTTATGATGTTATTATCAGATTTTATTAAAATATAATTGAAACATATGATACGGGTAAGAAGTTTGTTTTTTTCTTCTTTACAATAGTTGGGAGCTTGGTTATAAAGTATTATGACTTAATACATGAACTTGTAGGAATTAGAGGTATGGTTTACCAAAAAAAATGAAGAATAAAACGTATATTATTTTTACTTAATTTTTTGTAATGATTATATTGAATAAATCAACAATCCTCTAAAAAAGATAGTGTGGGGGGGGAGAATGGATAATACATATTTTTTTTTAGGAAATTACTTTGAATTTTTTTGTTGTTGAGGTTTTTAAATACTTTGTGTTTCCTTTAAAACTAATAGTAATGGTATTTGTTCCTTTCTTTGTAGTTTTATAGGATAAACTGTATTTTCCGTTTGCATCTGTTTTTGTTATGAACTTTTTGTCATTGACTTTTACTGTTAGTTTCACTTTTTTAAAAGCGTTTCCGGATGTATCAGTAAATCTGCCAGTAATTTTTATAGTTTTCCTAATTTTTGTCTTTGGAATATTATTGATGGTTATTTTAGTTCTTTTTAGTGTTACTTTGAATGTTGTTTTGGCTGTATTTTTTTTGTACCCATTATTTTCTGTGAAGCTGATTGTTATGTTGTTTTTTCCTATCTTTTTTGTTTTGTATTTGTAGGTGAATATTCCGTTTTTGTTTGTTTTAGTTATTCCTACTGTTTTACCATTGATTTTAATGTTTAATTTGGCTGATTGTATTGGTTTTCCGTTTGTTGTTTTGAAGGTTCCTTTTATAATTGCATTGTTTTTATATTCTGTGGTGGCTATTTTGTTGATTGTTATTTTTGTTGGTTTTACTGTTACTTTGAATGTTGTATTGTTTGAGGATGGATTATAGGAATTGTTTCCTTTATATGAGGCTGTAACAATATTTTGTCCTAGTGTTGTTGTTTCGTAGTTATAGGTGAATGTACCGTTTACATTAGTTATTGCAGTACCAATGTTCACACTATTTACTTTAATAGATATGTTCTGATTTTCTAATTTATAATCGTGTATTGTTTTTAAGGTTCCTTTTATTGTAACTTTATCTTTGTACTGCGTGTTCGGCACGTTATTTATTGTGATTTTTGTATCAGGTATTATAGTAAATATATTGTTTATTATCTTAGAATTATTTGCTTCACTGAAAATTGTGGAATTAAATCTTGAATGTGGATAAAATGTATTATTGTATGATATTGAAGGTCCATTAACGGCCATTACCTTATTGGTACTGTTTGCCTTATTTTCTATGAATGTATTGTTATTTATTATTAAGTTAGAACCTGTATTTTTTATTTTAGAAATTGTTTGGGTAGTGTAATTGTATTTAAGTTCTAAACCAGAATATATTGCTGATCCTTCGTTTGCATTATTTTCAGAGAATATGTTTCCCGTTATGTCTATTTTTTTTGATCCGTAATTATAAATTGCTCCACCATTTTTTAATGCAGTATTATTATTAAATGTACTGTTTTTAATTATTGTAACATTACCATATGTATAAATTGCTCCACCGGATGTTGCCGTATTATTTTTAAATATAGACTTATGAATTGTTAAAGTACCTGAATTAAATATTGTTCCACTGTCTGAATATTTGTTTTCTTCAAATCTTGTGTTTTTGATTGTTAAAGTACCTACATTTTCAATTATTGCAGTATATGAAGTATTATTTGTGAATATTGAATTAGTAATGGTCATTGTTTTAATATTAAGTATTGCTCCTATATCTGAGATGTGGATATTATTAAATGTACAATTATCTATATTAATTTTTCCCCGATTATATATTTCACTTCCAATTTCTCTATTGGAACCATAAAATGTACAATTTTTTGTTATTATAGATCCATAATTGAATATTGATCCAGAATTTTCTGAAGAACTACCTTTAAAGATAGAGTTATTTATTATTAAAGTACCTTCATTTTCTATGCTTTCTGTAAAAAAAGAGTTATTAACTGTTAAAGAACCTATATTATATATTGCTTCTTGTTCTGTAAAGCCGTTAAAGATACAGTTTTTAACTGTTAAATTACCAGAATTAGCTATTCCTTTACCTCCTTTATTATTAAATGTACAATTATCTATAGTTAAATTACCTCCGTTATAGATTATTCCCTTAGAATATTCAATCGTATAATCATTCATCCCGTATCCAAAGTAGTAGTAATGTATTAGATGAATGTTTGTTAACACTATATTTATATTCTTATTTAGTCTAGTATTAAAAAATTGGTATTTGTAATCTGCATTAATAGTTTTTCCGTTTCCATTAATTTTAAGTGTTTTTATTGCAGGATTTATTAGTGTATTATTTGTTAGTTTTATATCTGATTTAAAGTTTAGGGATAATGTATCATATTTATCATTTGTAAGTGCTTTGTGTAGTGTATCAAAATCATTTACATTATATTTCATTGCTGATTTAACTGTAGTATTGTATTGTTTTGTAATTTCCTTTTTTGTCTTATTATCTGTTAAAATATTATTTTCTTTTTTTATATTCATATTATTATTTTTCACGATTTTTTCAGTTGTAATTTCTGATTTACTAATGTCCTTCGTGTTTGTATCGTTTGTAGCTTCTGTTGCATAGGATACTCCTACTAAAAATAATGTTACAAAGAATAATATGAATAATTTTTTATTGTTCATATTTTTTTTACCTCCCTGTAATTATATAGTATAGTTTATAATTAAAATAATATTTAATCTTTTATTATGTTAGATTTTGATTCAGTGTATTTTATTTTAAGTATTTTCTCTATGGGATTGAATAGTTATTTTATTTTTAAATTAATATGTATGGGAATGGTTTGTAATTATTTAATTCATTATTAAGTAGGGAAATTTCTTTGAGGTTATAAATATTATCTTCCAAAAATAACTTATAAGTTTGGCAGTATTCATGATATTGGTTATTATATTATTCGTTTATTGTGCTACGGTTATGTTTTGTGGTACATTAATTCTAAAAATGGTGTGCTACATATATATTTCGTGGCACATTTATGATATTTTTTGTGCTACTTTACTAGTTTATGCTACAAATATTTTTCCCTTACCGTTGGTAGTGAAAAATTATATGATGTTGATTTTTATTATATTTTTTGTGCTACATTTATAATATGTGCTACATAATTATGTGCTACATTTATTCTTTGTGCTACATTTTTTCTATTATATTCTAAAATTTTAGTCTGTTTAAAATTTTATATTAAAAATTTAAAAACAGCCTTCCATCGCTACTGTCTTCGTTAAAACTAGGTGTAGTTAGTAACAGTAAAAATATGAAATAATTAATTATCTGATAAATAAAATAAGAACTTATATTACTATCTAAAAAAAATTTGATTTGTTAGGATTATTTTAATCCTTTATTTTCTTTGCATTACTTCAATCTGGTATCCATATGGATCTGTTAGGAAGTAATATTCTTTTACTCCTTCGGTTAATCCTTTGAATGGTCCCACAGTATAACCCTTTTTCACATGTTCTTCTCGTGCTTGTTCCAGGTCATCCACGTAAACTGCTATGTGACCATAGCCTGTTCCTATATCGTATGGTTTTTCTGGATCATAATTATAGGTTAGTTCTAGTTCAAAGTCTGATTCTCCATCCTTCAGGTATACTAGTGTGAATTTTCCTTCTGGTTTATCTACTCTTCTTGATTCTTTCATGCCTAATGCTTCATCATAGAATTTCAGTGAACGTTCTAGGTCATATACTCTTATCATTTCATGTACCATTTTACAATGTACCATTTTTATCACCCATTATTTTTTTTTAGTATTATATAATATTTTTTTCGTACAATCTTATACATCTTTTGTCCGTGTATTACTGTTTTATATATATCTATTTATAGGATATGGATAATATTATCTGTATTCAGTTTCTTCTTTGTTGTAATTGTTCTACTGCCATGTAGTGTCCTTTTCTTCTCTGTTCAAGTTCATTTTTGTCTATGATTCCCAGTTCAAATTCTTTTAAATCATTAGCATATTGTAGTTCTACATAATTTAGGTTCAGGTCACGATGTAAATCCCTGATATGACTCACATGATCTAATATTTCTCTTAATACATATTCGTCGCTTCCACCAAACATAACTAATATCCTCCTATATGGATATATGTTTGTCTTTTATTCTTTCTATTATTATAGTATAATTATGAATAAACTATTTGATATAATATTAATAATATGAAAAGTATATATCTTAATACTTAGAAAGATTTAAATTAAGAAATAAGGATTTAAGGGGGATTAAAAATGAAATATAGAAATATATTAACATTGTTAGTAATTTTATCATTAATAATTTTAATTCTACCATCATTTTCTGCAAAAGATGAAGCAAATAATGATAAAAAAGGCACTAACCCTATAATGGATGCTATAGATGAAACAATGACAAATATAAATAATTTCTTCAACGCTGGTGGCGATGAAACAATTGATGTTCATAGTTATAAGGAATTAGCAAAGGTCATAGCTAATAAAACAAAAGAAAAAAGCGAGAAAACCTATGTAATTAACCTACATGATGGTGATTATAATATCACGAAAAAAATATATTGTGGAAGCAGGGACATATCCTTCAAAATTAATGGTAACGGCCATACTATTGATGGAAACGGGAACAAACAGTTCATGGATGTTAAAGGAAACTTAGAAATTAATAATTTAAAAATAATAAACACAAAGAATCAGACTAATGAATCCGGGGCTATTTGTATGGTTTCCAGTTCAGATCTGAAAATAGATAACTGTACCTTTGAAAACAATCATGGAGACATTAAAGGTGGAGCAATTACAAGTCGTGGAAAGACTACCATTACTAACACAGTGTTTGTTAACAATACCTGTGAATTAACTGGTGGAGCCATATGGAGTACTGGTGAGTATGGTGGAACATTAATACTTAAGAACAATACCTTTAGACAAAATAATGCAAATGCAAAGAATGATCATGAAAGAACTTCAGTAGTATACATGGTATCTAAGGGAAATAATGTTATTGAAAACAATGTCTTCGAAAACAATACAGGCAGATGTATACATTCCTTCATGTACACTAGCTCCAAGGTAGTGAACAATACCTTCCGGAACAATAATTTAACCTTTAAGGAAGTAATACGTGGAGGAGTAATTGATAATTATGAATCTGACATCACTATCCAGGATAATATTTTCATCAACGACAATACTAATGGTGAACTTAGGGGTGGATTATTATATCATGAAGTTGGACATTTAGACTTTATAAATAACACTATTTGTGATACGCATACTCAGACTGGTCATATTACTAATGAAACATGTAGTAAGGGTGGATTAATCTTTAACCGGAATGCTACTGCAAAAATTGAGGACAATACCTTTAATAATACGGTGAATGCTAACCTAACATGGGGTGGTGTTATATATAATAATATAGGTAATATTTCACTTAAAAACAATCAGTTTATTAATAGGGTGAATGGTGAACATATTAAGGGTATGGCTATTTATAATGATGTGAATGCTAAGACCTTGATATCTGGTGACAAGTTTGAAACTAAGTATAATGGTTCAATTGATACTGAAAATCAGGAGAATAAGTTCATTTATAATTCTGATGTTATAAACAGTGAAGGACCTGGTACTAGGGGAATAACTGAATATGAGGATGTTTCCTAGTAAACATTTTTTTTCTCCCCCATATTATTTTCCACTATTTTTTTGTGATAGAATTTAATTAATCATAATGTTATTTATAAGAAGTATTAAACACGGTTTTATATCTGTGATTAAGATATAATGTCTAATTAATGTATTGATATAGTCATTTTGGAAACATTTTTAATAGATGATTTACATATATTATAATATGGTAGGAAAAAGTAAAATTAATATTTTTAAGAATATGTCTGAAGAAGAATTAATTAAAGCAATTAAGAAAAATAGGTATGATGGAAGG
>JAFRKG010000057.1 GCA_017431845.1 Methanosphaera sp.
AAAATAAAATTATTTTAAAAAATAAGGAAAATAAAAGATACATTTATATAATAATAAAACATTATATAAAAATATATAAATGGAGGTGAACCTAAATGTCAGAGATACCTGTAGCTCCAGTAGGAAGATTAATAAAAAATGCTGGTGCAGAAAGAGTAAGTGATGATGCAAAAGTTGAGCTAACAAAAGTACTTGAAGAAATAGGTACTGAAATTTCAGAAGATGCCATAAAAATAGCAAAACATGCAGGAAGAAAAACTGTAAAGGCATCCGATATAGCTGTAGTATCAAAACTAAAATATTAACCATATTAAAACACCAAAAGATTAATCTTTTGGTAGTTTTTACTTAAAAAATAAAAGAAAATGTTATCTATACTTTTTCCTCTGATTCCAAATTAATTTTAAACTTTTTCTACCACCACATGTTTGGTCAAACATATCCATATCCCTTGTTAATTCAGCAATTTTATTACTTGCTTTAATTCCATTTTTAACCAAACGAGACCCATGTGGTTTTCTCATACGATTTACTGCATACTCCATATCATAAACAGAAATAACATCAATACCTAATGATTGTGCTAATTCATTACTAGCATGTTCTGTATGAAAACCCAGCAATTTTACGGAAGGTACAGATAATGCTCCCACTTCTATAGTTACGCCCATACCAGCACAATATATTACTCCTTGTGATGCATTCATAAGACTTATTAAATCAACATAACCATCAAGAATATACACACCTTTTCGTGTTACAAATTGTGCAATAGATTTAGCTTCAAATCTATAAGGAACTATTAAAATAATTTTATCCAATTTTTGTACTTCTTGAATAATAAAAGGAATATCTGTGCTTCTTGTATCTCCACCTAAAAATAAAACATAAAAATCATCCATCCCATAATGTTTATAAATATTTTCAGGTTCCATTATAGGCACTCTGCTAACATATTCTGCTTGAGGATATCCTTTAATATTTACTGTATTAATAATATCATACATTTTTTTTAATGATTTTTTAGCATGAGTATTTGGTACTGTTATTAAATCAGCGTATGCAATCATTTCAATAGGATTATATATATCCTGTTCAATATGAATTTTAGGTATATTTAATTTTTTAGCTGCTGAAATTCCTTTACGTACATCTCCTGCATTACCACATGTTAAAACTAAGTCCAAATTCCTATTTTTTAATGCATTGTATGTGTGAATAGTATCTTGTAAAACTAATCGCCCTATAGTGAAATTACTTCTTTTTTTAGTGGTATTACGTCTTCCTTGACCTATATTAACAATTTCATAACTATAAGGTTCTAATAGTTTTTCAACCCCATCTCCATGAGTTAAAGACAATACTTCTGAATCTAATTTTTCAATAACTGGAATTAATGTTTTTGCTGGTGCTGTCTCTGCTACGATAGCTATGTTCACTTATTTCCCCCCTTTTTAATTTTTACAAAATATCCTATGATAATTAAAGATATTAAGAAGAATAATAAAACCACTAAATCTGTTGGACCTGTTTCAATCCATATTAATACATGTGCGAGTAACATTGCATATAATGCGGCAAATATGTTTCCTACGGATCTTTGAATGATATATATTAAATTCATAACAAAACCTAATAATATCATCTGTAATAACATTGCAGATAATCCAAAGTCCAATAATGCTGGACCAAAAATCATAGATGTTGTTGAATGTGCATAACCTAATGTTGTGGAACCAACTATCACCCTTGGATCGGTAGATTTGAAAAAGCCTGTTAATGTATTATATAATAATGTACCGTTAGTACTTCCCTGTAAACCTACTGCATGATCTAATACTTGTAATGTATAACCTGCCCTATAGAATAATAATTCTAATGGATTTAATGTCCAATTTTGCCATTCTATAGATTTAACGGCAACATAACCTACTATTAATAACAATACAAAAATACCTATTCCGGCTAATATTAAATAGGTTCTAGGTATTTCTTTGGTATAATATACGGTTATCAATATACTTATTACAATTGCCATTACTGTTGTTCTATATCCTGTCAAAGTAAATAATAACAATCCCACCAAGAATAATAGGTAATATTTTTTGTTATCATATTTTGCTATTAATAGATTTATTGATGGTAAGAATATTAAATAGGACAATAACCAAATTCTTGTAGCAGCATGTGCTTTTAAATAACCACTGAATAAAGGTATTCCACCTAAATACAATAAATTTATTATTTGTAAAACTATACCTGTTACCACAAGAAATAGAACCGTTTTCTCTGAAAATATTGTATCAATTTTATTTTTATCTATTGTAAATTCTTTATTTTTTAAAAAATATTTACATACATAATAACCTACTAAATAAAATATGATACCTAATGCTATTATGAAAATTGTGTTAATATTTACTCCAATTAACTCTTTTAACTGATAATGAAACGCTATTTCTGAAAAGATTAGATAAACTATAACCAATATAACAAATACTACTGGTGAAAATAAATCAAACTTTTTGTAATTCATAAAAATCTACCATAAAATAGTTAATTAGCTTTAAATATATACTAAACTATATAATTATATATTTATAAACTGATATAAACATTTTATTTAATTTAAGATGGAATATACATATGAATAACATGACAAATAAAGTTCTTAAAAATAGTTTTATACTACTAATAGGAAATCTTCTATTCCGTGTTGGAGGGTACATTAACCGATTGCTGATGAGCAGAATGTTAGGTCCTGAAGGATATGGATTATATGGATTAACATTGCCTTTTCAGGGAATTTTTCAAATATTATCTGCAGGAGGATTACCCCCGGCAATTTCAAAATATGTTGCAGAGTATAACGCTAAAGATGAAAAAGCTTTAACTAGACAAGTTATTTTAACTGCAACGAAATTTATGGTGTTAATGGCTATATTATTAAGTATTGTCTTGTTATTTTCATCAGATTTTATTGCAAATAACATATTTCATAAACCATTAGTTGTTTGGCCTTTAAGAGCTGTTAGTTTAATAACCCCGTTTAGTGTGGTTGTTGGTGCTATGAGAGGAGCTTTTCAAGGTGTTTATAGAAATGAGTATACTGTATATAATAGAATGGCAGAACAAATAGCAACTATAATTTTTGCATGCGTATTTGTTTATTGTGGTTTATATGCTATGGGTGCTGTATTAGGTGGTGCATTTGGTTTTATAGTTTCTGCAATTACGGCAGTTTTTCTATATAAAAGATATATTAGTCCCATGTTTGCTTCAGAAGATTCTTTGAATTTGAGTGTGAGAGAAGAAATTAATCTACTATGGATGTTAATTAAATTTGCTGTGCCTGTAGCAATAACTGCATTATCTGAAATGGCTATTTATGATGTTGGAACTTTAGTTATTGGTGTTTTAATGTTATCTACTGATGTAGGATATTATAATGCTGCTGATCCGATTTCAAGAATTCCTTTAGTTATTTCATTATCTGTGGCAACAGTATTATTGCCTGCTACTGCTGAGGCGTATGCTTTAAACGATCAGAAAATGTTACAAGAGTATGTTGTTGATTGTTTACGATATAGTATTTTAACTGTGCTTCCTTTATGTGTATTGATTAGTGTTTTTAGCAGTCCTTTAATTACTTTGCTTTTTGGAAGTGTTTATGTTAGTGGTTCTGGTGTTTTAAGTATTTTAGTATTGGGAATGTCGTTTTATAGTATTTATATGATTTGTAGCAGTATATTACAGGGTATTGGTCATCCAAGGTTACCCATGTATATATTGTTAATGGGAACTATTGTTAATGTGGTTTTAAATACTGTTTTAGTATATTTATTAGGAATTATTGGAGCCGCTATAGGAACTACTATTACAACATGTATATTGATGATTATCATTATGTATTTTGTTATTGAAAATACCAACATATCCATCCCATGGTCAAATATTTTTATGATTATATCATCAAATATTATTTTAATGGTAGTTTCATTAATAATTCCGAAGACAATTATTGGTTCTATAATAGGATTTATCTTAGGAGGTATAATTTACCTCATTGCATTGGTAAGGTTGAAAGTATTGACAAAAAGAGATATAAACTTCTTTACATCATATTTAAACAAAATATCCTTTTTACAGAAATATACACAAAAAGTAGTTAAATATATTGAAAATAAAGATTTAATATATAAATTAGAATAAAATAATAAGAAACAAGGTGTTAAAATTGGTTAATAAGAGGATTGTAAAATTAAACAGAACAACAAAAGAAACAGATATAGAAATTGAATTAAACATAGATGGAAAAGGAAATAGTAACATAGACACGGGACTAAAATTTTTGGATCATATGTTAGATTCATTTAGTAGACATGGATTCTTTGACTTGAATATTAAGGCAAATGGAGATATTGAAGTTGATGACCATCATACAGTAGAAGATACTGCATTATTATTAGGAGAATGTTTTAAAGAAGCATTAGGTGATAAAAAAGGAATTGAACGTATGGGTTTTAGTATTGTGCCAATGGATGAATCTTTAGCACAAGTAGCCGTTGATATAAGTGGAAGAAGTTATACTGTATTCGATGCCGAATTTAAATTTCAGAAAATAGGAGATATTAGCTCAGAAAATGTAAAACATTTCATAGAATCTTTTGCTAATACTGGTTTAATGAATATTAATATAAAAGCAGAGGGTGAAAATGATCATCATATCTGTGAAGCTATTTTTAAATCTTTAGCTCGTTCATTGAATAGTGCAACAAAAATTACTCATGACCAAATTTTAAGTACTAAAGGAAAATTATGAAAATTTTCCTTGTAACACCTTTTTTTATTTATATGTATCGATTAATGATTGTCTAACCCATACTGATCCATCTTTAGCATGTGATGTTCTTAAAACAGTATCATTGGATTTTTCTAATTCTCTGGCTTCATCAGCAAGTTTTGCTGCGGCAGACATTAATTCATGGGATGCTGTTACTAAAGGTATGTAAATATCTGGTTCATTTATTTTAAAACAAGCTTTCATGTTCATTTCAGAAACCATTGTAGCCATATTAAATGCTGCAATTGCTTTGCCCATGGCGTATGGATTTTTAAATCCTGCATTGAATACAGCTAATTCTGCATTTACTATTAGTTCAGGTAAATCTATTGGTTCTTTTTCAATGATTTGTTCTATAATTGAATCGATAGCTTGTGTTATTAGTCTTAATGTTCCTGTGATAGATAAAACTTTTAATACGTCAGCATTAAATAAAGCCATTTCTGTAGGATCCAAAAATTCTCTTCTTGCTCCAATCATAGCATCTGCACGTACGAGAATATAACCTAATCCTTCTTCTTTCATTTTATTTATTGCTTTTTCGCCAGGTTGATCCCCTACAATTATAACAGGTATATCCGTTTTTGATAATTCTTCTCTTGCTTTTCTAGGCTGTTTTGCATTAGGGTTAGGACTTATGAAAATAATTAGATCAGGATTATAATCAAAAATTTTTGGAAGTACTTCTTCCACTTGTTCTTGTCCCATTTTTGCTCCAGTTCCTATAGTTCTTACATCTATATCTTCACGATCAGCTCGTTCATCTAGAATTAAATCTATTATTGTTGATGTTCCGATATTTCCCACTTTTATTATTCCTATTTTAACTACCATATTTTTTTTACTTCCTTTAGTTTTCTATTGCTGATTGTGTGAAGTTATATGCAAATTCAGGTATACATGAAGTATGTGTATGAATATAACTTGCAACTGTGTTATTTTTTAGTAATCCATCATATTTTCCAGTGATTCCTACACCACGTTTCATTTTAAAAGCAAAATCTTGTTTATTAGATCCTTTGTATTCTACTTTAGAATAGTGAAATTCATGTCCATGATATTGTGTGTTTTTCTTTAATATTGGATTATCTTGTATTACTTCTGCTATTGTATAACTTAATCCTTGAACTTTTTTTGTTAAGAATGACTCGTATGGAAAAACATTTACCATTGATTCGTTGTTTATTGATTTTGATAGATACATCAATCCTCCACATTCTGCATAAATTGGATGATTATCTTCTGAGAATTTTTTTATTGATTTTAACATTGATGTATTAGATGATAATTCTTTTTTGAAGATTTCTGGGTATCCTCCACCTAAATATAATGCATCTACGTCTGGAATATTTTCATCATGTATTGGGCTGAAATATTTTAGTTCTGCATTATTTGCTTCCAATGCTTCTAAGTTTTCTTTGTAATAAAAATTAAATGCTTCGTCAAATGGTATTCCTATTTTTGTTTTTTCTCTTGTTTTATTGTTTGACCATATTGGTTCATAAGTGTCTGAAATTGGTTGAGAATTGTCCATTATCTCTTTTAATAAATCTAAGTCAATATTGTCTTCTATTAAGTTGCCCCATTTTTCTATCAAATCTTTTATTCTTTCTTCTTCAACTGCTGGTATTAGTCCTAAATGTCTTTGTTCCATTGTTATTGATTTATCACGTATTATTCCACCTAATACTTTTGTATTAGATAATGTTTCTACTGCTTCTTTAGTTTTTAGGTAATGTTTTTGGCTTTTAACATTATTTAATATTACTCCTTGTATATTCACTTTATTGTCTAATGCTTTGAAACCTAAAGTCATTGCTGCAGCACTTCGAACTAAACTTCTGCTGTTTATTATTAATATTATGGGGGCATGTAATGCTTTTGCTATAGAAGATGTTGTTCCGACATCAGTGATTGGACTTATGCCTTCATATAGTCCTCTTACACCTTCTATTATACCATAATCTGCTTTTGATGCATTCATTCCCTGTTTGAATGATTGTCTTATTTGACCTTCAGACATGAAAAAAGAATCTAAATTTCTTGCATCAAATCCTGTTGCTATTTTATGATAAGATGGGTCTATGTAGTCTGGACCTACTTTAAATGATTGAATTTTATGTTTTTTTGATAATGCTCTCATTATTCCTATTGAAATAGTGGTTTTTCCAACTCCACTTCCAGTTCCTGATAATACTACTCTTTTCATATAAATCCTTTAATTTTTGATTATGTGAAGTATTTATTTAATATATTATTATATTTTTAAGTTATAAGATATAATTTTTAGTAATTGAAAACAAGAAAGTTATATAGTAAAAAACAAAAATATAACATTGTTAAAGTAAGTATAGAAATACAATAAATTTCATATAAATATATAGATATTATATCAGGAGACAACCCCATGGTTAATGAAAGAATAGTTGCTTTATCAAATCAACTAAGAGAAGAAGGAGTACCCGTAAGTGTAAGAAGCACCGAAACAGCGTGTGACGTATGGGAATTAATGAAAAACACAACGAAAATAGAAGACATGCAAAATGCCCTAAAAAGTGTATATATAAAAGATACTCATGATGAAGAAAAATTTGATGTTATATTTGAAGAACTATTTCAAGACCCTGATGAAGTAATTAAACACAAAACAAAAGAAACCTCAGACAGTGCATTTAAAGATCCTGCAATAGAACAAGAAGACATAATGGGAATGCCTGATTCACAAATAACTGAATTACCATTAGACCAGATTATTCCTCCCGAATTTGATGCAGAAGATTTACAACAAAATAAAATACATGAAAAAGATTTGTTGAAAACAGATATCAATCACCTAAACACATTTGACGAACGTATTGTAGATTTATGTAGAAAACTAGCACAAAAAATTGCGAATAACAGAGCAAGAAGAAAAAGATTACTTAAATCAAGCAATATAAATATGCCCCGAACAATACGCAAAAACTTGAAAAACGGTGGAAAATTAATAGATATCGAATATACTAAACCAAAAATTAATAAAACAAAACATATTTTTTTAAATGACGTAAGTGGATCCTGTGATTGGATTAGCAACTGGTTTTTTTCAATAATATACGGTTGTCAAAAATCATTCGACAAAATAACTTGCTATGAATTTGACAATAAAATAATTGAAACAACAGATGCATTAAAAACGGAATCCTATGAACTATCATATGAAACAGTAACATTAAAAAAATTACAAAAAGGAATGATACATGGTCAAACAGATATGGCAAATTCTTTTAAAGAATTTCTAAACAAAGCCCATTTAAATCATAAAACTAATGTCATAATACTAACTGATTGTAGAGATTGGCAAGGAAAAAGAGAAGAAGGCATATTAGAAAGTGCTTCACTCCTTAAAGAAATAGTAACAAAAAGTTCAAAAGTCCTCATATTTAACCCCGAACCTATGAACAAATGGAACACACCAACCAGTTGTGTCAAAGATTATCAAAATGCAGGTGCTGAAGTATATGAAATAAAAGATTTAAATAACCTGGCCAGATTAATAACGAAACTATAGGAGATAACTTAATGAAATACTTTGTACGATATGGAGAAATCGGTGTAAAAAGTCCTAAAATTAGGAGAAAATTTGAAAATAAATTAATAACCAATATTAAAACAGAATTAGACTGTGAATTTGATAACGACCAAGGAAGACTAACATTAATTACTGATGAAAATGATGAAAAAGTAAGAGATGTACTTGGAAGAGTATTTGGTATTGTATCTTATAGTCCTATTTTTGAAACCATAACAGATAAAGAAAAAATTGCTGAATTAATCAGGAAAACATTACCACCTATGATTGATTCAGGAAAATTTAATCCAGAAAAAGATAGTTTTGCAGCAAAATGTAGACGTGTTGGAAATCATGATTTCACAAGCCAAGAAATGGCAGCATATACTGGTTCAATCGTGATAGACATAACAAATGCTAAGGTAAACTTATCCCATCCAGATTTTACAGTTTACGTTGAAGTACGTAATGATAAAACTTTTATTTATTATGAAAAAATTAAAGGACTTGGTGGCTTGCCTGTAGGTAGTCAAGGAAGAGTTGTATGCTTAATATCCGGAGGAATAGATTCTCCTGTTGCTGCATGGTTAATGCTCAAAAGAGGTTGTTCACTTTCATTACTCCACTGCGACAATACACCTTATGGTTCAGGAACTGTTCCGAAAGTACTTGAAAATGCTGATAAATTAAGAAAATATTCAATGGGCGAAGACATAAAAGTATATTCAATAAAATTTGGAAACTACTTAGAACATGCACAAAAAGAGGCTCCTCCACGCATGACTTGTGTTTTATGTAAAAGTGGAATGTATCAATCCGCTGAAAAATTGGCCAAAAAAGAAGGTGCTAATGCAATTGTCGACGGTAGCAGCATAGGTCAAGTAGCATCACAAACATTAAATAATATTGAAGCAACAAGATATCATTGCAAAATGCCAATTTTTAGTCCATTAATCGCTTATGATAAAATTGAAATTGAAAGTATAGCTAAAAGAATTGGAACATATGAAACTTCCATTATACCTGATGGTGGATGTACTGCTGTTCCAAGATATCCTGAAACACATGCTGATTTAGATTTAGTGAAAAAAATTATTGAAGAAATAGATCAAAAATCAGCACTTACCGAAGTAGCCAAAACAATATCAAGAATAGATCTTTAATCTATTCAACATTTTTTTTCACAAAAAATGATTCCTATGAAAGATGAAATATTGAAAAATAAAGAAAAAATTCATACAACAGAACTTGGCATTAAACGGGTGAAGAAAAACCTTCTTTTAAAAACAGATGATGTTGTAATGTATTGTATTAAATTAATAGAAAATGAAAATAGTATTGTATCAAAAAAAGGAAAAAATTATTATATTAACTATGAGAATATTGAAATTACCCTTAATGCTTCAAGTTTTACTATTATCACAGCCCATATTAAAAGTTAATTATAATTTATTCGCCAAATATTGACCTAATCTTCTGGATAATGCTAATATAGTATATATTGGTGGTAAACCTGGGGCTTCAGGTAGTACTGAACCATCTCCCACGTATAAGTTTTCTATTTCTGTTTCTAAATTACTGTCTACGATTTCACCAATACGTGCTGAAGCAATTAAATGTGCTCCTCTCACATGAGTTGAGGACAAACTTTCAATATCTGCCCCTGCTTTTACCAGTATATTCCCTGCAATTGCAGCACCTCTTGCAAGTAATGATGCATCCTCAAAGTCTATTCCTTTAACAACTTCATTCATATAAACATGACCCTTCAAATTATCCGGAACTTTAATCATGAAACTGATTATATCATCAGAAGTTGCATCAGGATGTGTTTCTTGGATTTTTGGTAATAAGAATTGACTTGTGTGTGATGCAATTACTATATGTGGTAATTTAATAAACTTATTCATTTGAATTTCATGATCTTGATTTGCACCTTTCAAGTATCCTCCTACTGTTATGAAAGGATCTACTGAGAATGTTTCTCCTGCTTTGATTCCTGCTGTTCTTAATAATTTAGGTGTTATCATACCTCCTGCAGCTAAAACCACTACATCTGCCATGAAAGTATTGCCTTTATTTGTTTTTACACCTTTTATTTTATTTTCTTCAATTATTAAACCAGTAACTCCTTCGTTAGTTATTAAGTTTACACCATTTTCTTGAGCTATTTTCAAATCTTCAATACTGCTCCATTTTGCTCCATTTGGACAGCCCCATGCACATTTACCACATTGTGTGCATTTATTAGGATTAATACCTTTTGGCATGTCTTGCATGTCCAAGCCTAATTCTGCTGCTGCATCTTTAAGTAGTTTATTTATTTTACCCTCATGAGATTTTGGCATTGTTTGTATTCCAATTTCTGTTTTAAGTTGTTCTAATTGAGGAGTTATATCTATATCATATTCTTTTAATTCTTCTACTAATGTTGGTACAAAGTTTCCTGCAATTACTAAGGATGATCCTCCAACCAGATCTGTTTTAATTAACTCCATTTCATTTTTATCCCATACATCATAATATTTATATGCATCTTTTACTTCTGATAATGGACCTTTTTCTATTATGGTAATGGTTACATTTGGATTTTTTGATAGTTCTCTTGCTACACTTAATCCTCCAGTTCCACCACCTACTATTATTACCTTTTTCATATATTACTCCTCATATTTTCTTCTATTTTTAGCTTTTTGAATAGGTGATAATTCATCTAATCTTTTTCTGGTATGATATTTGACTTCTTTATTATTTGTTTCAATATTTTCTTCAAAATCTTTATTATAATCAAATGAATGTTTATTTTCATCTTTTTTAGTGTTGTTATTACCAACATATTGTTTGAATAATTGACTTAGATATTTTCCAATAATTGCTGAAATGAAGCATATTACAGCTGCAATTATCACAGGTATTAATAATCCCATGAATAAATTAAATATTACTTCTGCAAAGCTAACTTTTATTGGAATATCAATTTTTGGCATGTAATTTATTAAGAATAAACCAGAAGGATAACTTAACACGTAGCTTATGATTGCATACAGTGCTCCTGAAATAACTGCACTTCTTTTATCTTCTGTTATAAATGGTATTGTTATCCCTAATGCTACTAGAATGAACAAGTAACTTATTCCTATTCTTGTTAAAATTAATGCTAGGAAAGCTGCTACAATTATTGTTAAACTTTTTAAAATATTTTTCAAAGTTAAACACCTACATATATTATATGACATAACATTGCTATATTTTATAATAATATATATTTAACATAATTTATTAAATCTTTTATTTACAAATGTATTATTAGGAATTTAATAAGAAGTGATTATAATTAAATTTAAAAGTCATGAAAATCCAGATAATGAAGAAGCATTTGAAATAATACAGGAAGGTTTTGATAAAAAGGCCATGTTAATTATTTTATCAAAATGTCATGTTGAATATGAAGGTAGAGCCAGAAGTATTCTTGAAAGTGGAGACAGATTAATATTAATAAAAAAAGATGGAACTTTTGCAATTCATCAGGAACTTAATTTGGATCCAGTGAATTGGCAAGCCCCTGGTTGTAAAAATAAGGTCTCATTAACTGATGAAGGGGTTATACTAACCAGTAAAAAAATTAAACCTAACGAAGAAATTAAGGTATTTTTAGATGAAATTTATAATGTAACTTATTATAATTGTGTAGATACTAAAGATCTTGAAATCAGAGGATATGAAAAACATATGGTTGATTTAGCATGGGAAAAACCAGAACTTATAGAAAAAGGATTTAGGCCAACAAGACGAGAATATCAGACAGAAAATGGATTCATAGATTTGATGGGCACTGATTCTAAAGAACAATTAATGATACTTGAATTTAAAAGTAGAAAAGCTGGAATGAATGCCGTAAAACAATTGAAAAGGTATGTTGATTGCTTCAAAGACAACAAAGATTTCGTTAGAGGAATAATTGTAGCTCCAGATATAACTACAAATGCATTAGAAGAATTAGAATCATTACAAATGGAATTTATTCCTATGGAAGCACCTTTAACACTTATTAAAGAAGACGTGTCAACATTGGATTCCTTTTTCTAAAAAAAAAGAATATGAATTACATTAAAAATTCATAATCATCCCCATTTATACTTAAAAGTATTGCATCAACTATACAAGCCGTATTCCAACCAACAACTTTTGTTGCAACATCCCTTAATTCTGTAGGAATTTCTTCAGCACCATACGGCCTAATTATAATTATTGCTTTTTTAAATGCTTGAGCATAACGTATGTGCTCTTTAATTAAATTTCTATCATCATCCCACAATCCAGACAATACAATTAAAGCATCACAATCAGCAATAGCTTCAGCATATTTATTTTCAGAAATATCTGTAATATCCTCCCAACTAAATGCTTTTGTAGCTGATTCTAAACGTGACATGAAAGTATTGTAATCATCACATTCTTTTGGATAAGATATAAATAATTTCCAATCATTTTTTTCATTTTCAGGAAATAAATCTAACATAATTATTACACCCACTATATAGTTGCATGACGTTCTATTTCTATTTTTTCACCACTATTTTCATCATATACAGTGAAGCAATCTTTTGGACAAATACTTGCAGGTGTTTCTATTTCATATAAGGATTTTACTAATCCTTCCACTATTCCATCTTCAATGAAACCACCCTGCATATTAACTAGATTAGTTTCGTCCAAAAATAGTAATTGTGATGTTTTAGTACATGCTCCACAACCTTTACAATTATTTCTATCTATTTCAACTTCATACATTTTTTCACCTATTACTAGGTAATATGTATAACCTTTTAATTATAGATTATTATATAATTATTTAAGTTAGTTGATTAGTATGGATGAATTTAAAATTGCTTGTTGTCAGATGAATGTTATTAACGATAAAAAATCAAACGTAACACATGCTAAAGAATTAATTGAAGAAGCATCATCAAATGGAGTAGAATTAGTAACTTTACCTGAGATGTTCAATACACCCTATGATAATAATAAATTTATTGAAAATGCTGAAGAAGAAGAAAATAGTTACACATTAAATAAAATGTGCGATATTGCCCAAGATAATAATATTCTTTTACAGGCGGGTTCTATTCCTGAACTTGAAGATGATAAAATTTATAATACGGCATACCTTATTGATAATAGAGGAAAAATTATTGCCAAGCATAGGAAAGTACATTTATTTGATATTGATACGCCTACAATGAAATTTACAGAATCAGAAACATTATCTGCAGGGAATACTATTACTACTGTTAAAACTCATCTTGCCACTATTTCATTAGCAATTTGTTATGATATACGTTTTAATGAATTTTGGACGATTATGAATCAACATGAGACAGACATAGTATTATTACCTGGTGCTTTTAATAAAACTACTGGTCCTCTTCATTGGGAAACTCTTATTAGAGCAAGAGCAATTGATAATCAGTCATTTGTTGTTGCAACTTCGCCCAGTCAAATTAACAATGAGTTTTATGTAGCTTGGGGTCATTCAATGATTGTTGATGCTTGGGGACGTATAATATCAAAAGCTGAAGAAAAAGAAGAAATTATTTATGGTAATTTAGATCCAGAATCTATTAATACTGTTCGTGAGCAGATTCCTATCCTTAAAAATAAAAGAAATGATCTTTATGAAACAATATATAAAAAAGAATTATGAGAAAAGATATGCTATTTTTTAGCTTTTTTTAATTCTGCTTCTATTTTTTTAATTGATTTATTTGCAACTTTTTTAAATTCTTTATCACCAGTTGCTGCACGTCTGGCTTTTTTAATTGGATCAATTGCTTTTTCTTCTTTAATATCTCCTAATGCTTTAGCTGCTGAAGTTCGTACACCCCAATCATCATCAGTTAATAATTCAATTATTGGATCTACTGCACTTTTAACTTCCATTTCACCAAGAGCTTTAGCTGCAAACTTTCTTATAGCAAATTCTTCTGAATTTAAAGCGTTGATAAGTTCTTCTGCTACTGTATCATCACCTATATCTTTTAATGCTAATATAACATATTTCTGAACTAAAGGATTATCTGAATTTAGAGCAGTGATTAATGGTTTTATTGCATCAGTCCCTATTTCTGCTAATGATTTTGCTGCTTGAAATCTTACATGAGGATTTTTATCCGTGAATGTGTCTATTAATAAGGATATTCCTTCTTCAGGATATTCAATTAAGTCTTTACATGCTTCCTGTCTTACTTCATGATTTTCATCAGCAAGATTTTCTTTAATCGTATTTATATCTGTCATAATAACTAATTCCGTATACATGTTTATGAATTTATGATTATATATCTATAACAAAATGTTTATAATATTATTTGTTTAACAATTTTACTAAGAAAAAAAAATTTAACGGTTAAAGAACATATTATTATTATGAATTCACCTAATATCTATGGAACTGAAATAATAGGTAACTCTTTAAAAATAGGTAATACCATTATAATATCTGATTTACATTTGGGCTATGAAACTTCTTTGAATAATCAGGGATTGATGATTCCTCAGCATCAATATGAAAAATTAGTGGAAGCCATCGAATTCATTCATGAACAATCTAATGCAGATACTATCATTTTGAATGGTGATATTAAACATAACTTTGGAAGCATTAGTAAACAGGAATGGAAGGAAGTTTTAGATTTTATTGACTATTTATCCGATATTTTTATAGATATAAAGGTGATTAAAGGAAATCATGATAATTTTACTCAGTATATTTTGAATAAGAGGGATTTATCTTTAGATGAATTCATTATCATTGATAATTATATGATTACCCATGGACATAAAATACCTGATATAATACCAGAAGATGTGGATACTATTATAATTGGTCATGAACATCCATGTATTGGTGTTCGAAGTCAGGAACGTGTTGAAAAAGTTAAAGCGTTTCTTAAAGGAAAATGGAATAATTATAATCTTATAGTTTTACCATCTTTTACAACAATTACTCATGGATCTGATGTTTTGCATGAAAAAACTATTTCACCATTCATTAAAGATGTATTAGATTTTGAAGTTTTTGCTGTTGAAAAAGGTGAAGTTTATCCTTTTGGATTAATTAAGGATATTTTGGAAGTTGAACAAGAATTAAATAATTATTGAGTTGATAATTTTGCCTGTTGAATATAATGATGAGCATATCCATAATTTGTTGCATCCCTATGTTAGTAAATGGTTTAAAAGTAGGTTTGAAACGTTCACTGATGCTCAAAGACAATCTATCCCTCATATTAATGCAGGAAAAAATATTTTAATTTTATCTCCAACTGGTTCTGGTAAAACTTTAACTGCTTTTTTAGCTATTTTATCTGGGTTGACTAGTCTTAGTGAGAGGAATATGCTTGAAGAAAAGGTTTACTGTATTTATATTTCTCCTCTTAAAGCATTGGATAATGATATTTTTAAAAATTTAGAGGAACCTATTGAGGGGATTAATAGGATAGCTGGGCATGATGTTGGTATTAGGCAGGCTGTTCGTACTGGAGACACTACTCAATATCAGCGTTCTAAAATGTTAAAACATCCTCCTCATATTTTAATTACTACTCCTGAAACTTTGTCAATTCTTTTGGTTGCTCCGAAGTTTCGGGAAAAATTGAAAAGTGTTCGTTATGTTATTATTGATGAAATACATTCTTTAGCTGAGAACAAGAGGGGTTCTCATTTAAGTCTTAGTTTAGAGCGTTTAGATATGTTAACTGGTGGTTTCACTAGGATAGGATTAAGTGCTACTGTTAGTCCTCCTCAGAAAATTGCTAATTTTTTATCAGGATATTCTTGGGGAAAAGCTCGAGATTGTGAAATAATTAATGTTAATTATCTTAAACAATTGGATATGAAAGTTATGTGTCCTGTTGAGAATATTATTGAAACTGATCAGGATACATTGAATAATGAACTTTATAATTTGTTACATAGGTTGATTCAAGAACATAAAACTACCTTAATTTTTACAAATACGCGTAGTGGAGCTGAAAGTGTTTCTTATAAATTAACTCAACATTTTCCTAAGTATTATAATTCTGATAATGTTATGACTCATCATTCATCATTATCGAAGGAAGTTAGGCTTGAAACGGAGAATGAACTTAAGGCAGGAAATTTGAAGGTTGTTGTTAGTAGTACTTCTCTTGAGTTAGGTATTGATATTGGTTATATTGATTTAGTTATTCTTATTAGCTCACCTAAGTCTGTTTCCCGTGCTCTTCAAAGGATTGGTCGTAGTGGGCACCGTTTACATGAAAAATCTAAGGGAAGGATGGTTGTTGTTAATCGAGATGATCTTGTTGAATGTAGTTTAATACTTAAAAATGCTAAAGAGGGTAAGATTGATCGTATTAATATTCCATCTAATTGTTTGGATGTTCTTGCTCAGCATATTTATGGAATTGCGATTGAAGGAAGACAGAACATTAAACATGTTTATCATGTTGTTAAACAAGCTATGCCGTATCATGATTTAAGTTGGGATGAATATGAACAGGTTTTACGTTATCTTGCCGGAGAATATTCTCAGTTAGAACAACGTTATGTTTATGCTAAGATTTGGTTAGATTGGGATAATAATACATTTGGTAAAAGAGGTAAATTAGCTCGTGTTCTTTATTCTACTAATGTTGGTACTATTGCAGATAGAAGTCATGCAAAAGTTAAGTGTAATGGTCAGATTATTGGAAGTATTGATGGAGATTTTATGGAACGACTGCATAAGGGTGATACTTTTGTGTTGGGTGGTCGTGTTTACCAGTTCAAGTATGCTAGGGGGATGACTGTTACTGTTGTTCCTAGTGGCAGTACTCCTACGATTCCATCATGGGTTTCAGAACAACTGCCTTTGTCATATGATATTGGAATTTCTATTCAGAATTTTAGGGCTATTATGGAGTGGAAACTTTCTACAAATGTTTCAGAAGAGGATATTATCCAATATATTAAGGATTATTTGTATGTAGATGATAATTCTGCAACTTCGATTTATTATTATTTTGTTGAACAATATTTGTATAGTGAAATTCCATCAAAAAACAAGTTATTAATTGAATATTATACTGGATTTGGTGGTAGGAAATTTGTTGTTTTCCATTCTTTATATGGAAGGCGTGTGAATGATGCTTTAAGTCGTGCAGTTGCATATGTTATTGCTCAACGTTATCATCATGATGTTATGATTAGTATTGATGATAATGGTTTTTATTTAAGTAGTGATTCTAAAATTGGTGGTGCAGAAGCGTTTGAAGAACTGAATTGTGAGAATTTGAGGGATATTTTGATTAAAGCTATTGATAGAACAGAAACTTTAGCTAGTCGTTTTAGGGATTGTGCAAATAGGTCTTTGATGATTTTACGCCGTTATAAGGGTAGGGAGAAAAGTGTTGGTAGACAGCAGGTTACTAGTAAAATTTTGTTAAATTTTGTGAAGGAAGTTGATGAACATTTTGCTATTTTAGATGAAGCTCGTCGAGAGGTTATTGAGGATTATATGGATATTGAACATGCTTTGGAAGTTTTAAAATCGATTGAAGAGAAAAAAACTGTGATTAAAACTATAAATACTACAATTCCTACTCCTTTTGCATTTAATCTTGTTTCTAGAGGTTATCTTGATGTGTTAAAATATGAGGAAAGAGCCGAATTTATTAGAAGAATGCATGAAGCCATTATTCAAAAAATCAATGAAAATAGAAGAAATATATAAAAATAGTTGAATATAAACATTAGTTACTGAATTTTAACAAATGATAACAAATTTATATTAAAAAAGAACAAATAATAACAATAATCAACACACAGATATTTTTAATATAAATAGCCAACATAGTAATAAATAAGGTTTATGATGAAACAATAAATAAACAGGGGGAAAACATATGGCAGAAAAAAAATTATATCCTTCAGAAGAGATACATGTAAAAGAAGAATTTTCATCATACGTAACATTTGAAAATATAAGCGGTGGCCATAAAACACGCATAAAAATTCCCAATAAATGTGATATAAATTTAACTGTTTATGATTTAATCCCTGGAATTTCAGTAATTGTTGAACATTCAAATTTAATAGACATATTTAGAAGTAACAATGACATATTATACTATGAACATTCTGAAGACTCTTTATTATTAAATTATGTGGCTCAAGGACAATGTCAATACGAATTAGAACCAGACAAATACCTATTCATTAAAGAAAAATATATTAATGTTTATATAAAGGAATTAAACCCACATTCTTTCAGTTACATAGGTGACGTAACATTATACCATATAATCATAAACAAAAAGCAATTTAAAGAATTTGCAGGACATAATAAAGAATTCAATGAAATAATACATGAATTATTTGAATCCGCAAAAAAAGAAAATTGTACAATATTCAAAGCTCCCAACAGAATAACTGAAATTATTGAAGAATTCAGTAAATTTGAGATTAAAACAGAAAAAACTGCAAAATTATTCTTTGAATTAAAAGCATTGGAATGCTTATTAGTACTCTATGAAAATGGTGTTAAAGATGAAAAGAATGTTCAACGCACATATTCTGATGCAACAATACGAGTAGTTCGTAATATAAAAAATTCTTTATCACGAAATATAGCCAGTTATGTTTCATTAGACAGTTTATCCATGAGTTACGGTATTAATTTAACCACATTAAAAAATTGCTTTAAAGACATGTATGGTAAACCATTATACACATGGTATAAAGAATACAAATTCTACAGAGCTAGAGAACTAATAAAAAATACAGATTATCCAATATCAAAGATAGCTAATATGATTGGCTACAAAAGTAGCAGTAAATTCACCAAAGCATTCAAGAAAGAAGTGGGAGTACTGCCTTCCAGTTATCGTAAAAACAAAAAATAATCTCCAAAATTCATCCTTTTTTTAATTAATGTTTAAAGATTTACAATAACAGTAATAAAAGAGTAAATATATAATATAATATAGTAAAACTTAGTAACATAATCAGGAGATATAATGAATTACTTATTAACAATAATTATTTTAATTTACACTGCAATGATGGTTCTGGTTGGTTATGTTGCTTGGAAACGTACAAGTAGTAATGAAGATTATTTAGTTGCCGGACGTAAAACTAGTTCATTTATAATGGCACTTAGTTACGGAGCAACATTCATCAGTACTGCAGCAATTGTAGGTTTTGGAGGTTTAGCTGGTACAAATGGTTTAGGTATCCTATGGTTAGTATTTTTAAATATTGCTGTAGGAATATTCATAGCATTCGTATTCTTTGGTAAACCAACACGAGCAATAGGCAAATATTTAAATGCATTAACATTTCCAGAATTCTTATCAAGAAGATTTAACAGTAAATTCATACAATACTTTAGTGGATTACTAATCTTTTGTGCAATGCCAGTATATGCAGCAAGTGTATTAATCGGAGCTGCAAGATTTTTAGAAACAACATTGAGCGTCGAATTTCAGATTGCAATCATAATATTAGCAATAATCATCGGATTTTATGTAATATTTGGTGGATTAAAGGGTGTTATGTACACGGACGCATTACAAGGAGTAATAATGTTCTTTGGAATGCTTGTTTTACTAATAAGTATCTACTGGATACTTGGAGGTATAACAGAAGCACATACTTCATTAGCCAATATGGCCCCATTATTCCCAGAAACTGCTAAAGCTACAGGTGCAACAGGTTGGACAACATTTCCAAAGGTAGGAAGTGTGTTCTGGTGGAACTTAGTAACTTCCATCATAATGGGTGTAGGAATTGGAGCAATAGCACAACCTCAATTAGCAGTAAGATTTATGACTGTAAACAGTAACCGTGAATTAAATAGAGCAGTATTAATTGGAGGAATATTCATTTTCGTTGCAACATTCTCTGCATATGTTGTAGGATCATTATCCAATGTTTACTTCTACCAAACTACTGGACAAATAGCATTACAAGCAGCTGGAGGAAATGTAGATAAGATCATACCTGCATTCATTAGTTCAGCAATGCCTGAATGGTTCACATACGTATTCACATTAACATTATTATGTGCAGCAATGAGTACATTAAGTACACAATTCCATTCACAAGGTTCTGCTATAGGACACGACTTATATGCTGCTAGACATAATGATAAAAAAGATAACATTAGTGTCACACGTATAGGTATACTTATAGGTATTATTTTAGCTGTAGTTCTTGCATACATATTACCTGGAGGAGTAGTTGCACAGGGAACAACAATATTCTTTGGAATATGTGCAGCAGCATTCATGCCAGTTTATATATGTGCATTATTCTGGAAACGTACCACACGACAAGGTGCAATTGCAGGTATTCTAAGTGGAACAATAGTAAGTTTATTCTGTTTACTATTCACACACCAAAAAGAAGCCGCCGGAATAGGATTATGTAAACTTTTAACTGGACAAACAGTCCTATTCACAGCAATGCCATGGCCATATGTAGATCCTATGGTAATTGCATTACCAATCTCGTTCATAGTGACAATTGTTGTAACATTACTTACACAGAATACTAAAGAAGAACAAGAAGAAATTGAAAAAATGTTCGATGCTAAAAATGTTTCAGGTGATGCACAATGATTGAAATATTAGGACTTAGTGATCCATGGATCCTTGGAGGATATCTGGGTTGTGTAGCAATTACAATAATTTGTGTAATCTACGGAGCAATTAATTGGAATAAAGAATAATTATTCCCCATCAAACCCCCTTTTTTAATATTAAAAACTAATTTTTTTAAATCTTAAAAAACAAATATATAACTAGTGAAAATATGTTATATGCAATAATAGATATTGGTTCAAGTATTATTAAATATAAAATATATGAATATGACAGTAATACAATAGAACCTGTAATAATACATGATAAAACAACAGGGCTAATTTCTTACAGAAAAAATAATAAACTAACTCCTGAAGGAATTGAAGTATTACTAGATACATTAAAAGAGTTTAAAAAATATTCTGATAAATTACATGTCAATAAATCATATTATGTTGCAACTGCAAGTCTAAGAAACATAACAAATAGTCAAGAAGTTATAGACATTGTTAAACGCGAATTAAACATAGATATTAATATTTTAAGTGGTGAAGAAGAAGCAGAACAAAGTTTTAAATCTATAAGATGGATTGAATTAGTATCAAATGATGGAATTCTTGTAGATATGGGTGGAGGAAGCAGTGAAATAACAATTTTTAAAAATAAGACCGAAATAATAGAACAAAAAAGTATACCTATAGGTGTACTGACCATTTTTAATGAATATGTTAGTTTATTATATCCTACCAAAAAAGAACAGAAAATTATAATAGAAGAAATTATTAAAAGGATAAATTCGTTAGATATACCAGAATATTCTGAAGAATACTTGTATGGTATTGGAAAAACTTGTGTAACAATAAAAAAATTATTTGAACATTTAAAAGTTAAAAATGATAAAGGTAATGTTTTAACAATAGAACAAGTAGATCAAGTACTTAGAAAATTGTCATCCAATACTAAAGAAAATTTTAAACCAGCTTTACTTGTAGATTCTGAAAGAGTTCATACAGTTATACCTAGTTTATTAATTATCAAAGCATTAGCTATACGTTTTAATATTAAAAAAATATGTGTATGTGATGTTACATTACAAGATGGAATAATTTTTGATGTAATAGAAAACAAATAATAACATTCAAAAACAGAGTATATAATAATAGAATTTTTAGGGAGAAATAAATATGCCTTTAATAACTGTTGAAGCATCAAAAAAATTAAGCAAAGAAACAAAGAAAACAATGATTGAAGATGCATCAAAAGTAGTTGCTGAAGAATTTGGAGTACCCATACAGGCAATTACTATGATGATTTATGAAAACACTCCAGAAAATATAGGAGTGGGTGGAAAACCTGTATCAAAAGAATAGGAGGAAATATAATGCCAGTTGTAACAATAGATGGGCCAGCAAATGCTACTAAAGAAGCAAAAAAAGCAATAATAGAAAAAGTATCAAAAATTGTTGCTGATGCATATGAAATGCCAATAGAATCCATAACCGTACTTATAAGAGGAAGTCAACCGGATAATATAGGAGTAGGCGGAGAACAATTATCTTCAAAACATTAGGTGATTAAATGGCTGTAACGATAGATGAAAATATATGTAATGGAGTAAACGAATGTCTTGAGAATGGAATATGTATTCAAAGTTGTCCAACAAATGCAATAGATAATAAAGAAGGAAGACCCTCTGTCAAATATTTCTCATGCGTAGATTGTGGAATATGCGTAGATAAATGTCCTAACAAAGCAATTATAGCAGCAAGAAGAAGTTAAACATTATATTTATAAAACAAGATGAGTTAAATAATCTCCCATCCCCACCCACCAATTACTAATTTTATTAATTTAAATGGCGTTGAAAAATTTGAATATAACAATTTTAACCGGAAGTTATAATTTAAATGGTACGTCAAATACATTAGTTGATGAATTTATTAAAGGAGCTCAAGAAAAAGAACATAATATTAAACGTTTTGATACCGCTCATCTTAATATTAATGCATGCACTGGTTGTAATCATTGCAGAATGGATGGTGACTGTATTTTTAATGATGATATGACAGAAATATTAAATTCAATAGAAGATAGTGATGTACTTGTCTTTGCAACACCTGTTTATTATTTTGCAATGACTGCCCCACTTAAAGCTACACTAGATAGATTCTATTCAAGAACTATGAGAATTAGCTCAAAAAGATTAAAAACCATACTAATCACAACCTGTTGGAATAGTGATGACAGCACAGTTAATCCTGTAAAATGGCATTATGAGAAAATGGTTGATTATATGCATTATGATAATTTAGGTATGATTCTAGGTAAAGGTTGTGGAACTGTTAATATGATGCCTAAATATTATTATGAAGAAGCCTTTAATTTAGGAAAAAACATATAAAATAAGTTTCATTAAATAATTAATAATTCAGATTAAAAAATTATTAAAAAAAAAGTATGATTATAATATTAATCGCAGATTAAACAAAGACAACTCCCTTTTGTAATGTGCCTATTATTGATTAACTACTTAAACATTTTATAATAAACATAATATTAAAAGTATAATTAATTTAAAAAAATAGTATAATCTGAAAAAATATTTACATTACTATTAGAAGGAAATAATATGAAAACAGAACCAAATATTACAGAAAAATGGGATAAAGTTTTTCCGCAAAATGAAAATGTAAATCATGAAAAAATAACATTCACCAACCGTTATGGTATCACACTTGTAGCTGATAAATTTGAACCAAAAGAACATGAAGGTAAACTTCCAGCTATTGCAATAAGTGGGCCATTTGGAGCTGTAAAAGAACAAAGTTCCGGATTATATGCACAAATACTTGCAGAAAAAGGTTTCTTAACAATAGCATTTGATCCCTCATTTACTGGTGAAAGTGGAGGAAATCCTCGTTATATGGCTTCCCCTGATATTAACACCGAAGATTTCCAGGCAGCAGTAGATTATTTATCCAATGACGATAATGTAGATTCTGAAAGAATAGGAATTTTAGGAATATGCGGATGGGGAGGAATGGCATTAAATGCTGCATGCATAGATACAAGAATTAAAGCAACAGTAACTAGTACAATGTATAATATGAGTAGAATAAATGCGAATGGATACTTTGATGAGGGAGATAATGCTGATACAAGATATGAAGCAAAAGTAGCTTTAAATAATCAAAGAACTGAAGATTTTAAAAATGGGGAATATATACGAGCAGGTGGCGTTATAGATCCCGTTCCTGAGGATGCTCCACAATTTGTTAAAGATTATCATACATATTATAAAACAGAACGAGGATATCATCCAAGAAGTTTAAACAGTAATGAAGGATGGAATGTTATAGGAACAATGTCCTTTATGAACCAGCCCATTATAAATTATAGTGATGAAATAAAATCAGCTGTTCTTATGATACATGGAGAAAAAGCACATTCATGTTATTTCTCTAAAGATGAATATGATAAACTTCAAGGAGATAATAAAGAATTATTGATTATACATGATGCAGTACATATTGATTTATATGATAATTTAGAGGTAATACCTTTTGATAAAATAACTGAATTCTATAATAAATATTTATAACGTGACATAACCATCACATTTTCTTAATTAACCCCTTATTTTTTTACATTATGACATTTTTTTAAAGTTGAATAGAAATACAGTTATTTAAATTCTTATTTAATGTAATGTCTAAGGAATATAATTTAATTCATTATTTAATTGATTATTTTTTAAGATTTATTTTTATTACATTACCACTTTACAATTTCTATGGTATACTAAAATCATTATTAAAAAATATTTTGGAAGTTTTTAATTTTCCAGTAAAATTTTATTATTAAAAAATAATAAAAAATATATTAAATTAACTTTAAAAATAAGTATATACAAAAAGCTAAATATCATTTTTTTAGATATATCAAAATTTTTGAAATGATAATGATGGAACGAATTATATACGCTGATTATTTAAGAGTAATTGGGATAATATGTGTTATTGGAATTCACTTATCTTTATCCTATGTAAATTTCCACCACGCTTTTACAAACATGTGGTTTCAAGGAATACTTTCTTCTGCAATAACAAGAGCTGGAGTATTATTATTCATAATGGTATCAGGAATGCTGCTGCTAGATAGAGAAGAACCATTAAGTAAAGTACCTCAACGATTAAAACGAGTACTGATACCCTTTTATTTCTGGTTATTTTACTATTTTATGAAAGATGTGTTAATTGATCACCAATTAGTTAATGTGAATTCAACAAACACATTTTTTATAGAATTAATTAATGTATTATCTGATCCTACGAAGATATCTATAGAATTTTGGTATATTTATATGATTGTGGCATTTTATTTAATGTTACCATTATTATATCAGATGATACAACATGTTTCAGAAAAAGAAATAGAATATTTCCTAGTTATATGGTTTATAGTATTATTATTAAATTTCTTCAAACATAAAATATACATCTTAAATTATATGAATTTATTCACAGGACCTCTGGGTTACTTCATACTAGGATACTATTTGCATAAAAAAGATTCGAAGTATACTAAAAGTAAAAAATTTGGATTAACCCTATTCATATTAGGAATATTGATACTGATATTAAGTTTTTATATTCCTGCATTAATAACTGGCCAAACAGATACCAGTTATATCTTAGTAGGGAATATAGAACCAGGTTCATGTTTAAAAATGATGGGATTATTCATAATATTTAAAAATATAAATTTTAAAAAAGCATTTGGCAAATATTCTGATAAAATTAATTCATATATACTTAAATTTGCAGGATATACTTATGGAATATATTTAATAGTTAACATACCTTTAGATTTTATAAAAGACCATGGCTGGTTTAACTTAGAAATTAGCCCTTTTATCAATATTCCCCTATTAATAACTATTTCAATAATTATTTCGATAATAATACTGTATGTGATGAATAAAATACCAATATTAAAGAAAGTTACTGGTATGAAAAATTAAACTATCACCCCACCCCAACACACCATTCTTTTCTATCAAAGAACAATATTACAGTAAATAATTAATATGTTAATATATTAAAATTCACATAAAGAATAATATGAAAAGAATTTTTAAATTTATTGAAAACAACTTTTTTGTAATTGTAATACTTTTTGTAGCCATCACTTTATTATATCCAAATATCTTCTCATGGGTATTAGGTAAAGTTCATGGAATAAATATAATGAACTTACTTTTAAGTATTATACTATTTGGTATGGGTACAACCCTAAAATTTGAAAATTTCACAGAAGTTTTCAAAAAACCAAAAGAGATAGGAGTCGGATTAATAGCACAGTATATGATAATGCCCCTATTAGCGTTGACACTTGCTTACATATTTAAATTAGATACTGCTTTAACTGCAGGATTAATCCTTGTAGGTACAGTACCTGGTGGAACAGCATCTGATGTTATCACATTTCTTGCTAAAGGAGACTTAGCATTAAGTGTGTCTTTAACAGCAATATCAACTGTAATATCCCCATTATTAACACCTTTAATCACAGTGCTACTAATCGGAAATCACATACATTTTAATCCAATTGAGATGTTCATTTCAATAGTTCAAATAGTTCTAATTCCTATACTCCTAGGTTTACTGGTTAATTACAAATTCCCAGACTTTACTGAAAATTTAAAAGATTATTTGCCTGTAATATCTTCAATTGTGATATGTTTAATAATTGGAGGAGTTTTGGGTGCGAATATTAACTCAATTTATACTGCTTCATGGATAATATTAGTAGTTATCATATTACAATATTTTATAGGTGTAGCATTGGGTTTTGTTGTGGGTTATTTATCCGGAATGAAAATGAAACAAATTACAACTGTTGCAATTGAATTAGGATTCCAAAATTCTGGTTTATCAACAAGTCTGGCAAAAACACATTTTCCTAATTACCCTATTGCAACCGTTCCGGGAGCATTATATTCTGTTTGGCAAAATCTTGCAGGATCAATACTTGCATACATATTCAGGAAATATTTGAATAAAGAAGAATAAAATTAAATATCCCCCAATACTTTTTTAAAATGGAAAAAAATAGTTTTATTTTTGAATTATAAAAGATTAAAAATCTTTTATTATAATAATTAGTAATGTTTTGAAGTGAAAATAACTAAAAAAAAGTAAATAAAATTGTTGTAATTTAATCACATAGACCAACTGGTTTAATTAAGTCTTTTGGTTTATCTTTCATTAACATTAAAGCATCTTCTACTTTATCAAATCCTTTGAATTTATGTGTTATTAGTGAGTCAGGGTTTATTCTACCATATTCTATTAGGCTTGCTAGACGTTCCATTCTTACTCTTCCACCAGGACATAATCCTGTTGCTATGTCTATATTTGCCATTCCACAACCCCATGCTTCACGTGGTAATGGAACTATGTCTGCTCCACTGAGATAGTTTACATTTGATATTACTGATCCTGCTTTTGCCATTTTTACTGCTTGTTTCCATGTTTCCATGTTTCCTCCAGCAATAATTACTGCATCAACACCTTCATTATCTGTTGCTTCCATTATTTGTTCATCTATTGGACCTTCTTTATAATTTACAATATCTGTTGCTCCGTATTCTTTTGCTACTTTTACACAGTTTGGTCTTGTTCCTACTGCAAATATTCTACCTGCACCTAGGTTCCTTGCTCCTGCTACTGAACATAATCCTACAGGACCTATTCCAATTACTGCCACTGTTGATCCTAGTTTTATTTTTGCATTTTCTGATCCCATCATTCCTGTTGAGAACATGTCTGAGAGCATTACTGCTGTTTCTGGTTTTACATTTTCTGGTAATTTTGCTAAGTTTGCATCTGCTAAGTTTACGTGGAATACTTCTCCGAATACTCCATCTTTGAAGTTTGAAAATTTCCATCCCCCTAATGCTCCTGTGGTTTGTGATGGGAATCCTCTTTGTGCTGCTTCATCTTCCCAGTCTGGTGTTATTGCTGGAACTATTACTTCATCTCCTACTTTGAAATCTTTTACGTCTGGTCCTACTTCTTCTATGATTCCTACTGCTTCATGTCCTAGAATCATGTCTTTTCTGTCACCTATTGCTCCTTCCCATACTGTATGTATATCTGAGGTACATGGAGATAATGCTAATGGTTTAATTATCGCGTCTCGTCTACCACATTCTGGTTTTTCTTTTTCTACCCATCCAACTTCGTTTAGTTTTTTCATTGCGAATCCTGTGAATTTTGACATTTTCTTTCACCATATTGTAGTTAAAACCAAATACCATGATATATCTTAAAAAAATTATAATGATTAATCATTATATTTAGTTCTGTATTTAGTTTAGTTCTTATAGTATATAAACATAACGATAATTTATCACGATTAATCATGATATATATCTTTAAAAAAAATAATATTTAACAACAACCCCCACCACTATGAACATGCAACTCAGAAACACTCCTTCTAGGAACATTCAACTGCTTCAACTTATCAAACAACAATGCAAGAGAAATTTCCGCCCTAAAATAGTTAAAAAAGACATTGGATTTCTGATAATCATCAAAATAATTATCATTAGACTCATCATCAGTTAAAAACCACTCAACATCACCCTCCACAAGACGAATTAAATCCTCCTTATAATGCAACAAGTTATGTTCCATCTCATGAGCCCTATCCCTAATTTTTATAAAGTTTTCCTTATCCTCATCAGTTAATTCATACAACTCTTCATAAGTAATCAAATCATTATACTTTAAAAGAGAACGATACATATCATCACATTCAACAATCAATTCATCAACATTCTTTTGAACCTGATTAAACTCAAATTCCCTATGTTTATTAGCTTCATCAAAATACATTACAACCACCAACAAATCCAAAATATTAAAATTATAAATTATTTATCCACATTACTTGATAGATATGTAGGAATATATTTTTTTATCTACGGACATAATAACACACCCATAGTAAATTATTTTTAACTAGAAAAATTATTTTCATAAAAATTAGACAAACTTTATGTGAAGATAATAATTACTTATAAATCTTCTTTCTATGATTGATATCTATAATATTTTAGTGTGTCCTCTTTTTATCAACAAAGAAGATAATCCTATACCACACCTAGAACGTTTAAAAGGTCTTTTTGTTTTAATATTTTTATATTTTTTATGATAATCTTTTTAAATGGATAAAATATTATCTATTACCCTATCTTTAAGAGGATTTTTGATTTTCGAATAAAAATTTCTGCTTCATTACTTATTCTTAGTTTTATAATTTTATTAACCTCTCATAGCCTTAATAAATTCTTCATCATTTTCATACTCATTAAAATTATCTTCTTTAATAATATTTTCTAAATGACTTTCATATTCCTCATCAATATCATTTAAATCAAATAAACATTCATTCCTATCCAATAGTTCATTAATTATTTTAAACCTTGATTACTTAAAAAATCAAAATATCTTTCATATGATGTAATATCCACATCATCCAATGATGAATTTTTAATTATTGATTCATCAAAAGGGTCTGATGAAAGTCGTTTATTCATATAAGAAATAATTGTCTTTTTTATTTCTGTTAACAATTCTTCTTTAGAATCAAAAGTTGTATAAGTTGTTTCTTGTTGAATTCTCTTGATAAATTCATTTGTTTCCTTTTCACGTTTATTCATCCGTTTAACATAGAAAAAATAATCCGATTTTATTTTTTTATATTCGTTATATTCAAGTTCTGTTGCAGATATTCCCTCTTAAGTAATATTACCATAAGTATAACCCAATAAACCAATATAAATATCAGAATTTCTGACTTCTGAAACATAAATATCTTTTGGTGGAGGAGAAGATGATTCAACATCTTCCTCAAACAAAAATATAGTTATCTAATTTTTCAATAAGGGATCTTCAGCTAAACTTTTTTAAATAAATAAACGTTCCTCGATGAATTCACTAAGATTACTACTTAAAAATATTTTTATTGACATATAAACACAACTCTATATAATAATAATTATAGTTTTAATTGTTTATATAAATTTCAAACGTATTCAAAAACCAAAATAAAAACAAAACCATTAAAATAAAACACAACATACAAACAATACCCAACAAATAAACAAACAAACAACCAAAATAAAAA